>CANRCA010000001.1 GCA_947628985.1 uncultured Bacilli bacterium
CATTAAAGAAAACTATATAATATTAAAATTTAAATTTTAATATGTATATATACATGAGATGTAGTAAAACTACTTCACGAGGTGGCTGATTTTTTTAAAGAGTTGGCATATATTTAGAATTCTATTAAATATATTGAATAAATTAATAATATTAGATAATAAGCAATTTTTTGAATATAATATTAATATAGATTATTTTGTACTGAATATTGACTTTTAGTACAATTTGTATTATATTAATATTGCATTTGAAAAAGTGCATTAATTAGAAAATGTTTCTCGCTCCCGGATGGTGCGAGTAATAAATTATTCCGGACGACAATGTTTCTCGCTCTCGGGTGGTGCGAGTAATAAATTATCCCGAACGAAAATGTTATGAAAACTTCTATCGCTATGATAGAGTTTTCTTTTTATATATGAAGGAGTGCAATTATGAAAGTTAAAACAGGGTATTTATATCATATAAAAGATGAATTTTTTGAAAAAGTTAATGATGAAAGTCTTATGACTAATCATGAACTTGGTAAAAAAAGACCTACATATTTTACTATTAAAGATAAAAATATTTTATGGTTTATTCCATTGAGTAGTAAAGTAGAAAAATATGAAAGGATAATTGCTAAAAAAGTTAAAAAATATGGTAGTTGTAATACTATTCTTATTAGAAAAATTTTAGGTAAAGATTCAGTTATTTTATTACAAAATGCTTTTCCTACAATAGAAAAATATATAGATCATGTTCATTTACTTGATAATGGTAAACCAGCTAAGGTAATTGAATCATTAAAAGATGAAATATTAGTAAATTTTAAATATTTATTAAAATTAAAAAAACAAGGAATAAATTTATTTTTTACAGATATTGATAAAATTGAAAAACTTATGTTAAAAGAATTAAAAGAAATTAAAAATAGCAAATAAAAAGCAAAAATAAAGCTCTAGCTGCATTCGTCGCAATGCCATTAGTAAATGCTGCAGAACATGAATATGATGCTGCTCATTATGTTGCAACTAGTAAAGTAAGCGAAGGTACAACAAAAGCTACTTGTACAGCAACAGCCAGCACAATGGAAGATAATACATTAGATGTAGTGTGTAACGCAATAACTGATGTTGAATTAGAAAATGTTAAAGCTGCTGATGCTAAAGGATTTAAGACTGAAGGAAGAGGATATTGGCTTAATGTTCAAGTTGATTTATCAGGTTTACATACAGATGTTTCATTAGAACATGCTGAATCTACAGTTAATTTTAATGGTCAAACTATAAGATTAAATAATGATAAATATGTAACTAAAAATAAACTTGATTTATGGGTTAAATTAGATCCTAACAAAATCGGAACTAAAGAAAAAAGTAGTCCAGTAGTTGCAATCCTAAACTTCCGTGATACTAAAGATAATGAAGGAAATGGAAAAACATATAGTCAAAAATTAAATATAAGAGTTGACTATACTAGTTCAACATCTAAAAATACTCCTAAAACATCAGGAGTATATGTACTTCAAATTGCAAAATCTTTAGATGGTAAAATTGGAAAACCAGAAACAGTATATGTACCATTTACTGAAACTGCACCAAAACTAAATAAAGTTAGTGAACTAGATAAATATTTAACTGAAACTGGATATTTATTTAGAGGTGTAAAGGAAACTACAGATTTTCAAACTGCTACAACTCTTGTTGATTTAGCTGCAACTGATCTTACAGATGGTAAAAAATATGTAGTAGTATTTGAAAAAGATTCAAATTATGTAGCACCAGCAGATAAACCTGAAGAAACACCAGGAAGTAGTACTACAAAACCAGCAGATAAAGATAAAGATAGTACACCAAAAACAGGAAATACTGATTTAATGGGATTCGTTCCATTGATGACATTACTTTCTTTAGTTGGAATTGTAACATTAAAGAAAACTATATAATATTAAAATTTAAATTTTAATATGTATATATACATGAGATGTAGTAAAACTACTTCACAAGGTGGCTGACTTTTTTTAAGAGTTAGGAATAATATTTTGAATTCTTAATATCTTTAATAATATTTATTATAAAAACGCTTGATTTCCACCAGAAATTATCATATAATGATAAATAGAGGTGAAAATATGATAATAACAAGTAATATTGCTAAAAATTCTATGATTAACTATTCTAATAAAAATACTAAGTTATCAAGAGAAGTTAAAGAAGGAAAGTTAATCAAAATTATAAATGGATTATATGAAACAGATATTAATACACCTAGCTATTTATTAGCTGGAAGTATATATGGACCATCATATATTTCTTTTGAATATGCTTTATCTTATTATGGATTAATTCCTGAAAGAGTAAATGTTATAACTTGTGCAACTTTTAATAAGAAAAAGAAGAAAATTTTTAATACGCAGTTTGGAACTTTTACTTATAGAGATGTTCCAATATTAGCTTATCCAGAAGAAATAATTTTAAAAGAAGAAAATAATTATTCATATCAAATAGCAACACCAGAAAAAGCATTATGTGATAAATTATATACTTTAAAGCCATTATTGAATTATAGTAATTTAGAAAAAATATTATTTGATGATTTACGTATTGGAAAAATTGAATTTGATAAATTAGATATTGATAAAATAAATAAATTAAGTAATTTATATCATTCAACAAATATTGAATTATTAGCTAAATATATGAGGAGAAATAAAAATGAATAATATAATAAATCAAATGATTTCGAAATATGAAATTAAAAATACTAATGATGAAATTAATGCTTTAAAAGAAATAATTCAAGAGATAGTTTTATCTAGTTTATCAAGAGGAAAATTTTTTGATGAAGCTGCATTTTATGGAGGTAGTGCATTAAGAATTTTTTATAATTTAGATAGATTTTCAGAAGATTTGGATTTTGCATTAATTTCTTCTAATAATAATTTTGATTTAAATAAATATTTTGTATATATTGAAAAAGAATTAAAAGCATATGGATTAAATTTAGAAATAGATTCAAAAAATAAAAAATTAGATTCTAATATTGAATCTGCTTTTGTAAAAGGAGATACATTAAAACTTATTTTAAAATTTTTTCCAAATGAACAAAATCATAAATATAATTACATTTTAAAAGATATTAAAATCAAATTTGAAGTAGATATTAATCCTGCAAAAGGAGCAACATATGAAGATAAATATAAATTATTGCCTAGTCCTCATCAAATAAAATTATATGATAAAGAATCTTTATTTGCAGGAAAAATTCATGCTATTTTATGTCGTAATTGGAAAACTAGAACTAAAGGAAGAGATTTATATGATTATATATTCTTTTTATCTAATTCTACTAAAGTAAATATAGAATTAATTAAAAATAAGTTAATAGCATCAAATTATATAGATCCTAATTGTGATTTTAATATAAATTTATTAAAAGAATTATTAATAAAAAAATTTAATGAAATAGACTATAAAGAAGCTAAAGAAGATATTATGCCATTTATTAAAGATGTAAATAGTTTAAATTTATGGAATAAAGAATTTTTTATAAATATTACTGAAAATTTAAATTAAATTTATATTTTATAAATTATGTCAAATAAAATAGCTCTAGCTGCATTCGTCGCAATGCCATTAGTAAATGCTGAAGAACATGAATATGATGAAGATCATTATATTACAACTGTTGCTGCTGATGAAACAAGCACAGGTACTGGAACATGTACAGCAACACCTAATGTGGCTAATGAAAAAGTTTTAGATGTAGTTTGTTCTAAATTAAATGTTAAATATACTAAGGTAGACAAAGCTGAAGGATTTAAAACTACAGGTAGAGGATATTGGTTTAGATTAGATGTAACATTACCAACAGATAGTAAAAAACATATTTCTTTAGATCACACAGATTCAAAAGTAACTTTGGGAAATACATCATTTAGATTAAATGATGAAAAAGTTGTTAATGGTGGAACAACAGCTTACTTGTGGTTAAAATTAGATCCAACATTAGTTGGAAGTAAGAAAACAGTTTCATTAGGTACAGCAACATTTGCATTCCGTGATACTAAAGATGGAGATGGAAAGACTTATACTCAAGAACTTAATCTTTATGTTAAATATGATAATGGAAGTCAAGTAAAAGTAACAAATACAGCAAGTGAATCAGGAGTATACCAAATCAAAGTTGGAGAATATGTTGATGGAAAAGTAACAGATACTATTCATACAGTAGAAGTTCCATATGTTGATGGAAACGAAACAACTAAAAAAGTTTCAGAAGTAGTAGGAAATGCTTTAGATCAATATATGAAAAAAGCTGGTTATACATTCAAAGGATGGTTCAGTAAAACTGGTGATGCAGTAGTAAAAACAAGTTATTTAAATCTTGCTGAAACAGCATTTACAGATAATTTAGAAATAACAGCTGTATTCGAAAAAGATCCAAATTATGTAGCACCAGCAGATAAACCAGCAGACAAACCAAGTGATACAAAACCAGCAGATAAAGATAAAGATAGTACACCAAAAACAGGAAATACTGATTTAATGGGATTCGTTCCATTGATGACATTACTTTCTTTAGTTGGAATTGTAACATTAAAGAAAACTATATAATATTAAAATTTAAATTTTAATATGTATATATACATGAGATGTAGTAAAACTACTTTATTATTATGCTTAATTTTTAGTGAAATAATGTGTTTGACAATAAAAAGTAATTATGTTAAAATTTTTTTATTAAATGTGGAAGAAATATTAATAAATCTCTTATTATAGTGAGCATTAGGATAGTGAAAACTAAGCATAATATTTATTAATTCCTATCTTCGTTAACAGATGAAGAAAAACTTCATACGGATAAACCGTTATATAATAAAGATAAATAAAGGATGGTACCGTCTATATGACTCCTTGTGCTATCCTTTTTATTTTGGGAGGTAAAATGAAAAACGATAAAATTACTTTAAGAAGTGAAGATTTTGGTAAATGGTATACTGATATAGTAAAAGCTGCTAAACTTGCAGATTATAGTAGTGTAAAAGGCTGTATTATTTTTGAACCTAACGGTTATGCTATATGGGAAAAAATGCAAAGTATATTAGATAATATGTTTAAATTAAGTAATCATCAAAATGTTTATTTACCAGTATTAATTCCAGAAGGATTATTAAAAAAAGAAGGAGAACTTATAAATGGCTTTGCTCCTGAATGTGCATGGATTAGTGAAGGAGGACAAAATAAACTTGAAGAAAGACTTGCATTTCGTCCAACTAGTGAAACTTTATTTAGTGATTATTATAGTAAAACTGTTAAAACATATAGAGATTTACCAAAATTATATAATCAATGGTGTAATGTAATTAGATGGGAAAAAGAAACTAGACCATTTTTAAGAAGTCGTGAATTTTTATGGCAAGAAGGACATACTGTTCATGCAACTTGTGAAGAAGCAGAAATGGAAACTCATAGAATGTTAGATACATATAAAGATTTTTTTGAAAATTATTTAGCTATACCTGTTATAACAGGAAAGAAAACTGAAAAAGAAAAGTTTGCTGGTGCTGAATATACATTAACAGTTGAAGCATTAATGCAAAATGGAGTTAGTTTACAATCAGCAACTAGTCATTACTTTGGTCAAAAATTTGCAAAAGCATATGATATAAAATTTATAAATAAAAATAATGAATATGAATATTGTTATCAAACATCTTGGGGTTCTACTACTAGAATGATTGGTGCATTAATAATGGTTCATTCTGATGATAGAGGTCTTGTTTTACCACCTAAAATAGCACCTAAACAAGTATGTATTATTCCTATTAAAAATGATGAAAAATTATATAGTATATGTGAAAAAATTAATGAATCCCTACATTCAAAAAATATATCATCATATATAGATTATAGTGATAAAAGTGCAGGATTTAAGTTTGCTGAAGCAGAAGTTAATGGAATACCACTTCGTATTGAAGTAGGACCACGTGATTTAGAAAATAATGAAGTAACTATTGTAAGACGTGATACATTAGAAAAAGAAGTAGTAAAATTAAATGATATAATTAATGTTACAACTCAATCATTAGATAAAATACAAAATAATTTATATGAAAAAGCTCTTAAAAATATGAAAGAAAGAACTTATGAAGTAGAAACATTAAAAGAAGTAGAAGACATTATGAATACAAAACCAGGATTTGTTAATGCATATTGGTGTGGTAATGAAGAATGTGAACTTAAAATGAAAGAAATTAAAGGTACTAAATCAAGATGTATAATTGAAAGTAAAGATTATGAAGATAAAAAATGTGTAGTATGTGGAAAAGATGCTAAACATAAAGTAGTATGGGGAATACAATATTAATGTCAACACATAATGTCAAAAAATTATTGACAAACGAATATAATTAATATATAATCTAAGTTGTTGAAAAAGAAAGAAAGAGAATCCACTCTTCACCAGATGTAAAAGTACATTGGTAAAAAGGCTTATTTAAATTATTAAATATGTTTTTAAAGTGGACTCTAGTTCCACTTTTTTAATTAATATATGGAGGTGTTAGAAATAGCCAAGAATAATGAAGTTCAAATTAATGAACAAATAACTTTACCTGAAGTTATGGTAATTGGACCAAATGGCGAAAAAATGGGCATCAAAAAGATAGAAGATGCTTTGACTTTATCAAAATATGCAGGATTAGATTTAGTTTTATTAAATAATGATCCTAAAAATCCAGTTTGTAAAATAATTGATTATAACAAATATCGTTATGAAAAACAAAAACAAATTAAGGAAGCAAAAAAGAAACAAAGGGAACAAAATCTTGAATTAAAAGAATATAGACTTAGTGTTAGTATCGATGTTGGAGATTTTGAAACTAAACTTAGAAATGCTAAAGCATATTTAGAAAAAGGTCATAAAATAAAAGTTACTGTTAGATTTAAGGGAAGACAACTATCTCATCCAGAGTTAGGTAAAGATGTTATTATGAAATTTGCAGATAGATTAAGCGATGTTGCTGAAATCGAATCTATGCCTAAAATGGAAGGTAGAAGTATGCAGTTATTCTTAACACCAAAAAAATAGAAAGGAAGATGTAAATTATGCCAAAAATGAAATCACATGGTGGAATTAGTAAAAAAATTAAAGTAAGAGCATCAGGCTCTACCAAAATAGGACATGTTGGTGCTAATCATAATAGTGGAAAAAAACCAACAGACTTCAATAGAAAATCTAGAAAAGGTTCTGTTTTAAGTTCAGCAGATAGCAAAAGATATAAGAGATTAGGGGGAATAAAGTAGTATGACAAGAGTTAAAGGTGGTACAGTTTCTAAAACAAGAAGAAGAAAAGTATTAAAAAGAGCAAAAGGATATTTTGGAAGTAAACATAGATTATACAAGACAGCTCAAGAACAATTATTCCATAGTGGAGCTTATAGTTTCAATGATAGAAAGAAAAGAGCTAATGACTTTAGAAAATTATGGATAACAAGAATTAATGCTGCTTGTAGAAGTAATGGTGTTGTTTATTCAAAATTTATTAATGGTCTTAAAAAGGCTAATATTGAAATTAATAGAAAAATGCTTAGTGAACTTGCAATTTTTGCACCAGAAGAATTCACTAAATTAGTAAATCTTTCTAAAGATGCTTTAGAAGGTAAAGCACCTAAAGTAGATAACACTAAAGCTGTTAAAGAAGTAGAAAAAGTTGTTGAAGAAAAGAAAGATTATTCAAAATTAACAGTTGCTGAATTAAAAGAATTATGTGAATCAAAAAATATTGATACAACTAACATGAAAAAAGCTGATTTAGTAAAAGCTTTAGAAAAATAATTTTTAAAACAAGAATTGTTATTTATTAATTCTTGTTTTTTATATGTATATTAAGTATAATATGCTTGTTAAAGGAAGTTTACTATGAAAAATTATATTGATCCATTTTTATATAATGCACCTCAATTAGATATTCATGGATATGATAGATATGGTGCTATTGCTATGATTAAAAATTTTATTGATAATTATTCTAAAATAGATACTAAAAAATTAGTTATTGTTCATGGAAAAGGTAGTGGAATATTAAAAAAAGCAACATTAGATTATTTAAAAACAGATAAAAGAGTTCTTGAATTTAAAATAGATAATTTTAATGATGGACAAACTATAGTAATTTTGAAGTAGGAGGTAGTATGCAACAATATTTTGCTAAAGATAAAAAAGATAATATTTTATATTTAAATAATGATGACTTAAATCATATTAAAAATGTAATGAGAATGAAAGAAAATGATAAAGTTATTGTTGTTTATGATAATAAAAGTTATATATGTTCTTTAAATAATGATTTATTATCTTGTAATATAAAAGAAATATTTAAAGAAAATGAAAATAATAATTCATTTGTATGTTATGTACCATTCTTAACAGAAGAAAAAATGGATTTTATATTTCAACATGGTACTGAACTTGGTATTAGTGAATTTATTGTTGTAATGTATGAACATTGTAAATATAAACTTCCTAAAAAAGATTATAAAAAGAAGCTTATTAGATGGAATAGAATTGTTAAAGAAGCTAGTGAACAATGCTATAGAATTAATAAACCAATCATAGAAAAAATAATTGATGTTAAAGATATTGATAGTATATGTAATGTAAATATTTTGTGTTCACTTGACAAATTAAATGTAAAAAGTATATGTCAAGTATTAACAACTAAAAACTGTAATGATACAATTAGTCTAGTATTTGGACCAGAAGGTGGTCTAAGTAAAAAAGAAGAAGATTTTATTGTAGAAAAAGGTTTTATTAAAACATCTTTAGGTGATAATGTTTTAAGAACACAAACAGTTCCACTTATGGTAGCATCTATAATAAAATATTTAAAGGAAAGTGTGAAGAATGGAAAACTTTGATAGAATTATGGATAACTTTATAAATGGAGATTACTTTATAGTATTTTTGATATTAGTATTGATTATATTAGTAGTGTTAATAGCATTTTTAATTAAATCTAGATTTGAATATAATGAATTATTAAATGAAGAAAAAGATAAGAAAGATTTCTTTAATGATGATAAGGATATTATAGATGAATTTGATTTATTTGATGAAAATGATAGTCTTAAAGATGATATATTAAATGAAGAAGCATTAAAAGAAGAAATATCAAAAGAAATAAATGAAGATAAACCTATTATAAAAGAAGTAGATGTTCCAAATATTAAAACATATGATGATGTTATTAATGAATATGAAAGTAGTGAAGAAGAAAATGCAGTTATATCTGCAGAAGAATTAGAAAAAAGAACTAGAGAAAGAATGGAAAATTTAGGTTTAACTGATAATCAAATGGCTATACAAAAATATGAAGAAGATCAAGAGAAGAAAGCCATTATTAGTTATGAACAATTATTAAAAAATGCATCTAATATTACTCTTTCTTATAAAAATGAGACTAAAGGTAAAGGTAGTCCTAAAGTAAATAAAGTAGAAGTAGAGAAAAAAGAAGTTGTGGGTACAGAAATTTATTTGGAGGAAGAAGAATTCTTAAAAATATTAAAAGAATTTAGAATATCGTTATGAAAACATTTTTAATTAAAACACTAGGTTGTAAAGTTAATTCTTATGAAAGTGAATTTATAAGAAATATACTTTTAGATAATAATTATGAAGAAGTATTAGAAAATGCAGATATTTGTATTATAAATACTTGTACTGTTACTAATACTGCTGATAATAAAAGTAAACAAGTTATAAACAATATAAAGAAAAATAATCCTCATGCAATTGTTGTTGCCATGGGGTGTTTTTGCCAATTTAAAAAGGATAATATTTTAGATTATATAGATGCAGATATTATAATTGGTAATAAATATAAAAGTAAAATATTAGATTTATTAAATGAATATAATAAAAATCATGAAAGAATTGTTAGATTTGATGATATGGAAGAATCTGTATTTGAAAATATGGAAATAAAAAAATATGTTCATCATCATAGAGCATTTATTAAAGTAGAAGATGGATGTAATAATTTTTGTAGTTATTGTATTATTCCTTATGTAAGAGGAAGAGTTAGAAGTAAAGATTTTAATAAATGTATTATGGAAATAAATGATTTATCATTAAATGATATTAAAGAAATAGTTTTATCTGGTATACATACTGGACAATATTTTAGTGATGGTAAAAGACTTGCTGATTTAATAAATGAAATATCAAAAAATAAATTAATTAAAAGAATAAGACTTTCATCTGTAGAAATTGTTGAATTAGATGATAAAATGATGGATGTTTTAAAAAATAATGATGTATTTGTATCACACTTACATATTCCTCTTCAAGCAGGTAGTGATAAAGTATTAAAATTAATGAATAGAAGATATGATAAAGAATATTTTAAAAATAAAGTAAATGAAATTAGAAGTATTAGAAAAGATATAGCTTTATCTACTGATGTAATAGTAGGTTTTCCTGGTGAAACAGAAGAAGATTTTAAAGAAACTCTAGATTTTTGTAAAGAAATAGGATTTTCTAAAATACATGTATTTCCATATTCTGATAGAAGTGGAACAGTTGCTTCTCGTATGGAAAATAAAGTACCTGGAAATATTAAAAAAGATAGAGTTCATAGATTAATTGAATTATCAGATGAATTAGAAAAAAAATATTTTAATAAGTTTGTAGGTAAGTATGTAGAAGTATTAATAGAAGAAGAAAAAAATGGATATTATTTTGGATTTACAGATAATTATATTCCTTTAAAATTAAAAGGTAATTATAAAATAAATGAAATTTATAAAGTAAAATTAAATAAAGATGATATAAATTTTGATATGAATTAAATAAGTTTACTAGTGAATTGTTAAAAAAATATTGAATATCAAAAATATTTTTGATATAATTAACTACGTAACTCAAATGGCGATGTAGCTCAGTTGGCTAGAGCATCTGGTTCATACCCAGAGGGTCGAGGGTTCGAATCCCCCCGTCGCTACCAAAATTGATATAAACTCATTTTTGAGTGAAAATAGAGAACGTACTTGATAAAAGTGCGTTTTTATGTTATTATGTATTTGTCAAGGAAACTTGAATAAAATAAAAAAGGAATACCTAATTTTGTAGAGTTAGGTACTATTCCAAAAAAATTTGTATTAGTACCGACTTATACAGCTGGTACTATTTTTATTAATATGATTATAATCACAATAATAAGAAGGTTGATTATATTGAAAATATTAAAAAACAATATAAGTGATAGTGAATTTTATAATTATATTTGATGATGACAATAAAAATGACATAATGAAATACAAGAAAGGAAACTATTATGACAGAATGTAAACATTGTGGAAAAGAAATAAATAAAAAAGCAAGTATATGTCCTAATTGTGGAGTTAAAACACACCCTATAAAAGATATAGTAAAAATAGTTGTAATTGTGTTTACAGTTCTTATAAGTATAGTTTTTGTTGGATTTATATTAAAAGGTGGTTTGTTTAGTTCAATTAAAGAAAATTTAGAAGAATCTGAATATAAAAAGTATATTGGTAATTTTGAATTAGTAGGAAATATTGAAGATTATAAAAATAATTTTAGTGGAACTGTATATTTAAGTGATGGATCTAAAATGAATAAAACTTATAAAATTGAAGATATAAATAAAACATTAAGCTTAGAAAGAGAAGAAACTGATTTTTATAAATATACTGATTTGTTTGACTATGAGTTTGTGTATAATACAAAACAAGAATATGCAATATTAAATATTGGTAGTATCGATAATGATAATATTTGTGCTTGTTTTAAGATTGATAAAAGTAATTTAATACAAACAAATTGTATTGCAGAATTAACAAATGGTTTATCATATATAGAAAATTTAAATTTAATTTATGAAAAAAAATAAATAACATTAGATTATATGTTTAAAAAAGGAGTATATAGCTTGAAAAAGAAATTTAGTTTATTTATATTATGTGGAATAATATTATTTTATGTATGTGGTTGTGATAAAAATAATAGTGATATTAAAACAAAAGATTTAAAAATTGATAACCTAAGAAAAATGTCAATAGTATGTGATGAACTAAAGGATATAATTGATTTATCTTTAGATAGTGAATATTTTATTACTAAAAATGGCGAACTTTATGAATTAAATACAAGACAGTTATTTTCAAATGATAAGAATTGTAGAAAAGTTAATACCAATATAAAAATTAGTAAATTTTATAGAACTTATGTTTTAAGTAGTGATAATGAATTATATAATATTACCAATAATTCATTAAGTCTTGCTGATAAAAACGAAACATTTTTGGATGAAATAATTATGATAGATAAAACGTTAAGACCAAACTTGTTTAGGGGTGGGGATAATATTTATTATTATAAAGATAAAAATATATATTCTACTGATAAAATTGATAAATATCATTATAATATAAGTGATACTGTTGTAATAAGTCTTGATGAAGATGAAGATGTAATTTATGTAATAGATAATACTATAATGACTACAAAAAGAATATTTAGTTATGAAACAAAAATAATTAATCAAGAAGAATGTAATAAATATGTTGATATAGAATGTAAGACACAAAGTAATTGGTTTGAAGTTAATGATAATATAAAAAATCAATTATCAAACATATTACTTTATAAAGCTGGTTATGCAATAGATAAAAAAGGTAATTTTTATAGTAGTACTTATGCTGGTTAATAGATAATTTATTTAATTAAAGTGTATATTTTTATATGCTTTTTTTATAAACTCAAGTTTTATTTCATGTTAAAAAATTTTAAATAATATAAAATTTAAATTGAAAGGAGGAAAAATGGATCAAGAACGTATTGGAAAGTTTATAGCAGAACAAAGAAAATTAAAAAAATTAACTCAATCAGATTTAGCAGAAAAATTAAATGTAACTGATAGATCTGTTAGTAATTGGGAAAATGGTAAAAATATGCCAGACTTATCTTTATTTAAGCCATTATGTGAAATACTTGATATTACAATTAATGAATTATTAAGTGGAGAAAAAGTTAAAGAAAAAGATTATCAAGAAAAATTTGAAGAAAATATTGTAAATACAATTAATTATTCTACTAAAAAAATAGTTAAATATAATCAAATTATTTCTTTAATTTTAATTATATTTGGATTATTTATTTCTATATCAGCAATAATGATTTTTCCAAGTGAAAGTAGTTGGGGTTCTATTTATTCAGTATTCGGAATATTTGTATTTATGATAGGTATTTTTAAAACTTTAAAAACACTTAAATGGTATAAAAAACTAATATTAATGATTATAATTTTTATTTTTTCAATTGGTATATTATTATTTACTGATTACATAAATGTAAAATTAAATCATGAAGCTCCAATGTTTAGAACTGTAACAACAACTACTGGTAATGTTATTTATTATGATACTTTATTTTATGATGTATATAGATGCTATTTTGATCAAGATAATGAATATTGGGTTATTGAAAAAAATAGTAAAAAAACTGTTAAAGATTTATTAAATTATTGTAAGTAATCAATAAAAACTTTATAATTGTTTTAGAGGTTTAAAATGATTATAAGAAAAGCTATTTATGATGATGTTAAAAAATTAAATGAATTACTTACATTATTAATTCAAGATGAAAAACAATATGATGAAGGTATAAATGATAATTTTGTAGTAACTAATATGTATGAAAACTATATTGAAGATAAAACTAAATTAATTTTAGTTGCAGAAGAAGATAATAATATAGTAGGATATTTATATGGAAAATTAGAAGAAAGTGATGAAACTTATAAATATAAAGTTGCTATTTTAGATGCATTATATGTAATAGAAGAATATAGACAAAAAGGTATTGCAGATTCATTAATTAATGAATTTAAAAATTGGGCAAAATTAAATAATGTAAATTTATTAAAAGTAAATGTATGTAGTAAAAATATTAAAGCCAAAAAATTATATGAAAAACATAATTTTATAATGCATTCAGAAACTTTAAGGAAATTTTTATGAAAAAAATAATTATAGTTATAATATCAATAATTTTAATTGGAATTATTTATGTATTTGGAATAAATGCTTATGTAAAATTATCAACTAAATCAAGAATAATTACTAATTATGATGATTTAAATGATATAGATTGCATTATAGTTCTAGGAGCAGGAGTTTGGGGAGATGAACCAAGTCCAATGTTAAGAGATAGAATACTAAAAGGAGTAGAATTATATAAAAATAATATTTCTTCAAAAATAATTATGAGTGGAGACCATGGTAGTAGTGATTATGATGAAGTAAATATAATGAAAAATTATGCTATTAAAGAAGGAGTAAAATCAGAAGATATATTTATGGATCATGCAGGATTTTCTACTTATGATAGTATTTATAGAGCAAAAGAAATATTTAAAGCTAAAAAAGTTATAATAGTGACACAAGAATATCATTTATATAGAGCATTATATATAGCTAAGAAGTTAGGACTTGATGCATATGGAGTAAATGCAGATCCTATTAAATATAGTGGACAATTATATAGAGAAATAAGAGAAATATTAGCAAGAAATAAAGATGTAATAAAAGTTATATTTAAACCAGAACCTAAATATTTAGGAGAAAGTATACCAGTATCAGGAAATGGTGATATAACAAATGATAAATAGTAAAAACTAATTTACTATTTTTTATTTAGTGTTATAATAGTTTTATACGATTTTTTTAGGGAGGTTATTATGAATCGTTTAGAATTTGAAGAAATTTTAAAAACACTAAATATTAGTGAATCAAGATTGTTTATTAAGAAAGATAAATTTGGTAATTATAGACCAGTTTATAATTGGAATGATTTAGAAATAAGTTTTAATAAAAATAATTATGCTATTATCGAAGGAAAAATACCTTTTGATTTTGCACAAAAAATTTATGATAAATATTCTAAATTTAATGATATTAAAATAAATGGTAATAATAAAGGACCAATAGATAATGCTATTGATGATATTTATTTAAATGAAATAAATAAAAATACAAAAAGAAAATTACAAAAAAATCAATATCAAGAAGAAAAAAGAAATTTAAAACAAAGACCTAATGAAAATAAATATATTACTTCATATTATGTATACTCTAAAGAAGCACTTGTAGCTTTATTATTAGAAATGATGAATTATTATAATAATACAGAAATAAATTCAGATAAATATAATGATTTTATAGCACAATTAAATAATAAAATTTTAAATAGAGTAAAACCTAATGTACCAATTAATAAATGGGTTAAAATAAATAATAAAAATACTAGTTTACTTGCAAATACAATGGTAAAAATGAATAATTCATCTTATGGAAAAGAAATAAGAAAATTACTTGATGAATTTGATAAAACAGTAAATCCATTTATAAATAAAGATATAGAATTAGATGATCCTATTAATTATACTAAAAATGTTAATATTGAAGTTTTTGGTAATAAAGATATATATAGAAATCTTAAAAATACAAATTATTATATAGAAATAACTGATTTAAATAGTGATATAACTTATTATCCATCAGATGAAAATTATTATATACAAAAACAAAATTATGTTAAAAATTATGTAAAACCTAATGGATTTTTATATGAATTAGATACTTTAATAGATAAAGGAATTTATTATAATTTAAAACATTATTATAATGTAGAAGAAGGAGAAATTATAGAAATTACATATTATGGATTAAAAGAATATCAAATTAGTTATAATTTATCAAAAGATATAATTACTATGTTAAATGATAATTTAGATGAAGAAGAAAAGAAAGAAATTATAAAAAAAGAATTACAAAAAGCAATTTATTTAACATCTAAAATAACAACAAATAATATGATTAAAAAAGATAATAAAGTTAAAATATTAAAATAAGAGGAAAAAATGGAAAAAGTATCAATGTTTTTTATACTTTTTATGATATATGCATTTTGTGGTTGGCTAATGGAAGTAATAGTTACAATAATACATGATCATAAATTAGTAAATAGAGGATTTTTAATAGGACCTTATTGTCCTATATATGGTTATGGTTTTCTATTATTATACTTTTTATTAAATAGATATTTAAGTGATCCAATAATTTTATTTATAATGGCAATACTTATTTGTTCTATACTTGAATATTTAACTAGTTTAATATTAGAAAAAATATTTAATGCAAGATGGTGGGATTATAGTAATAGAAAGTTTAATATAAATGGTAGAATTTGTATAACTAATATGATAGCATTTGGTGTACTTGGATGTTTAATATTATATATAATAAATCCATTCTTTATTAAAACATTATCATATATACCTAATTTAATATTAAATATATTAGCAATTATATTATTTATAATTTATATGACAGATAATATAATATCAATTAATATTATTAAGAGTTTTAAAGGTGAACTTAAAGAAGCAGAAAAAGATCAAACTGAAGAAATATCTAAAAAAATAAAAAGTATTTTATCACAAAAGAGTATATTACATAAACGTTTAGTAAAAGCATTCCCACATATTAAAACTACAAAAGAAGTATTAAAAGAATTACAAAAAAAGATAGAAGAAAAAATTAATAAATAACTTCTACTTTTTTTAATTTATTTTATATTATATAATATTTATGGTGGTAATATGAGAAGAGTAAAAATTAATGGAATTTATAAACATTTTAAAGGAGACTATTATTTAGTAGAAGATATCGCTATTAATTCAGAAACTAATGAAAAATATGTAGTTTATAGAAGTTTATATGGAAATAATAAATTATATATAAGACCTTTAAAAATATTTTTAAGTAAAGTAGATTCTAATAAATATCCTGATATAAAACAAAAATATAGATTTGAATTACAAAAAATAGAAAGTAAAAATAATAATTAAAAAGGAGTGTTTTATGTTTAATTTAGAAAATAAAGTAGTTATTATAACTGGTGGAACTAGGGGAATTGGTTTTGAAACAGCTAAATCTTTTTTAGAAAATAAAGCTAATGTTATTATTTTTGGTTCTAAAGAAGAAAGTGTAAAAAAAGCAAAGGAAGAATTAAATAATAAAGTAGATGGATATTATCCAAATTTAAATAATTATGAAGAAATAGAAAAAACTATAAAAGAAATATATGATAAATATGGTCATATTGATATATTAATTAATAATGCAGGAATGTCTGATAATAAAAAGATAGAAGATATTAAAAGTGAAGATTTTGTAAATATTATGAATTTAAATGTTAATGCAGTATTTAATATGTCAAAAGCAGTTATACCATATATGAAAGAACAAAATAAAGGTGTTATTTTAAATACAAGTTCTATGGTTAGTATTTATGGTCAACCATCAGGAGTAGGTTATCCTGCTAGTAAATTTGCAGTAAATGGAATAACTAAATCATTAGCTCGTGAACTTGCAAGATATAATATAAGAGTTAATGCTGTAGCACCAGGTATTATTAAAACAGATATGGTAAGTAGTTTACCTAAAGAATTAATAGAGCCATTAATAAAAACCATACCACTTGGAAGAATAGGAGAACCTAAAGATATAGCAAATGCTTTTTTATTCCTATCTAGTGATATGGCAAGTTATATTACAGGAGTTATTTTACAAGTTGATGGTTGTGCATATAATTAAAAAAAACAAATTTAATTTATTTGTTTTTTTTAGTCCCATTCTTTAAATGAATGAATTATTTCACCAGTTGTTGCATTAATATAGTATTCATATTCATATTGATTATATTTAAAATCTACTTCATAAACATATAGATTATATTTATAATCAAATTCTATATCAATATCATATGTCTTAGATTTACTTGCATCAATATTTTTAAGAGCTATATCTAATGCTTCATCTTTAGTAATATAATTATCATCAGTATTAGTGTTATTATCATTATTTATATTATTAGTATTATCATAATAGTTATTATCATCATATAAATGATTATCAAATCTTTTAGATAATAATATAGCAATTAATATAACTAATAATATAATTATACAAATTAATGCAGGTATTACAATTTTATAAATAATTTGATTATCTTCTTTTTCTTTTTTATTTTCTTTTTTCATTTCTACCTCCAAGATGATTATAACACTCACATAAAAATTAATCTATATAATTATAAATTTTTATGATATATTAATATTATGGAAAAAAAATATATTATATTTAAGTTTATATTTAATTATTTAGTTCTTATATTAATTTTTAAAAATATTCATTATTTAATATCAATTAATTTTAATGATTTAAATAATTTTATTTTAGTATATATACCAATATGTTATTTAGTTATAAAGTATACTTTTATAAATATATTAAATAAATATAATTTAAATAAGAATGAATATATAAAAATAGTTATTATTAGTTATACTATTATTAATTTAATATTTAGAATGCCTATATTTTATACATTATTTATTATATTATTTATAATTATATTAAAAGATAAATCTTATATAAATAATGAAACTCAAAAAAGAATAGATGATTATTTTAAAAATAAATCTAATAAAAATTAATTTGATAATAAATTTAGTTATGCTATAATAATTACAGGAGATAAGTATGAAAAAAATTATGATTATTTTATTACTTTTATTTATAGTTTGTGGATGTAAGAAAAAAGAAGTTAATTTAGATAAGGAATATACTATTGAAACAAGTGAACTTTCAAATTGTACTCAAGAAATATATGATTATTTAGAAATAGATGGTCAAAAAGTATTTCTTTCATGTTTAGATGAAGTATATTTAAAAGATAATGAAAATAAAATTACACTTAGTGATTATTTAAATCAAGATGGATATTCTATTGATATATTTGCAAGTGAACTATCATATAAATTAGTAGAAGAAGAATCTATTAGTGATGAAGTTAGAATATTTAGAGATAATGGTCCAATTAATTATTCTAATAATGGACTTACTTTAATTATGTGTAATACAATTAATGGTAATAGAGATGTATATATTGGAAATGATAGTTTAGAATATAGTGAAGAATTATGTGTTGAATAATATATTTATATATTATAAAATAAAATAAGAAAGAAGAGGTAAGGTATGAAAATATTTAAAAAAGTTATTGCTTTTGCATTTTTAGGGGTTATGTTATTTAGTATTATTGGTTGTGGTAAAAAGAATGTTGAAGGTAGTTTAGAAGATATAATGACTACATTACAAGCTAATATTGATAGTGAAATGCTTTCTAGATTAGAAAATCATGAAATTACAAGTGAAAATATATCTCACTATGTAGGAACTGATGATATTAAATTTACAGAAGGAATCGCATCAGAACATTTAACTGGTTCAGTTGCATATTCAGTAGTTTTATTAAGAGTAGATGATAATGATGTTGAAAATGTAAAAACAAAAATTAAAGAAAATATTGATCCTAGAAAATGGATATGTGTAGGTGTTGAACCAGAAAATGTTATTATTAAAAATAAAGGTAATTTAGTAATAGCAATAGTAGTTGAAAATGAAGAGTTTAGAAATTCTATTTCTACTGCATTTGATAATTTATAAGAGTTAAAACTCTTTAATTGAAAAAATTATATTAATAAAATATAATAATATTATGAAAGGAAAAATGAAAATGGAAAAATCAAAAGTTTATTTTACAAAAGAATTAACTCCTGAAGCAGTAGTTAAAATGTATAAAGCTTTAGGAATAGAATTAAAAGGAAAAGTAGCAGTTAAAGTTCATTCTGGAGAAGAAGGAAATCAAAATTATTTAAAACCAGAATTTATGAAAGACATGGTAGAATATGTAAATGGTACTATTGTTGAATGTAATACAGCTTATGAAGGTGAAAGAAATACTACAGAAAAACATTTAAAATTAATGGAAAATCATGGATGGAGTAAATATTTTGATGTAGATATAATGGATAGTAAAGAAGATTTAGAATTAGAAATTCCAAATGGAAAAGTAATTAAGAAAAACTATGTAGGAAAAAATATTGAAAATTATGATTCAATGTTAGTGTTATCTCATTTTAAAGGACATCCAATGGGTGGATATGGAGGAGCATTAAAACAATTATCAATAGGTGTTGCATCAGGAAGAGGAAAAAGATATATCCATTGTTGTGGACATGATGGAAGTTATGAAGATATGTTTCATCAAAACCAAGAAGAATTTTTAGAATCAATGGCAGATGCTGCTTCTTCAGTAGTAAAATATTTTGATGGTAATATTGCTTATATAAATATAATGTGTAATATGTCAGTTGATTGTGATTGTTGTAATGTAGCAGAAGATCCATGTATGAAAGATATTGGTATTTTAGCTTCACTAGATCCAGTTGCAATAGATCAAGCATGTATTGATTTAGTAAAAAATTCAGATGATCCAGGAAGAGATCATTTACTTGAAAGAATTAATTCAAGAAAAGGTACTCATACAATAGATGCAGCATATGATTTAGGATTTGGAAATAAAGAATACGAATTAATTGAAATGTAATTAGATTGACAAAAAGGCAAAAAAGTGGTATAATTAACATCGTTGAAAGGGAGTAGTTCTCCAGTTTAATTCGTCATTACGATTTTATATCCGGATTAAACGATAACTTAGTTATTGAACAAGACTTTCACAGTAATTGTGAGGTCTTGTTTTCTTTTTACCTCACAATATTTAAGGAGGTTTTTATGGAAAAGAAAAAATTCTATTTTGCTTCAAAAATAATTGATGAGCTTGAACTTATTGAGCCTTGGGTACAATATGATACAGAGGGACAAATTGATCATACTATTTATATTTCTAAAAATAAAATACTTGTTTATGGTGTAACAGATGATTATGGAAATACAGCTTTTTATCTTTATCCTAGTGGTGAAATGGTTACTGAATCAAATGAAGAGTTTTCTTATAGCACTGAAGCCTTTTGTGGTTGGACTATATATTATCCTGATACTATAAAAGAATCTAAAGTAGGATACTTTATTCCTATTGAAGAATACTTTGGATTAAGTAATGAAGTAACATCACCAGTTTTAGCAAATATACTTTTAAGATTAGCTAATTTAGGTAAAAGAGGGAATATACAATTATCAACAAATAGAGAAGAAGCAAAAGAACAAATATTAAAATTAAAAAGATAAATTTTAAAAATCAAAATTAAATAAAAATATAAGTTTTAATCATGACTTATATTTTTGTTTACACTTTTTATGTAAAGTAAAATAAAAAAATTAAAAAACCCCTTGAATATATATATATACGTGATAAACTAATCTTATAAAAATAGAAGGGAAGTTAAAAATGAAAAAAATATTATTTTCAATAATAACATTAATGATGGTGTTAGTACCATTAGTAAATGCAGATGAACCAAGGGATGAAAATTCTTATGCAATAGTAGAAAATGGTGATGTGAATAAACCTTTAGGAACTAACTTTCATTGTAATATTACTAATGAAAGTGGTTCAAAAGAAAAAATTAAAGTGGAATGTAACCAATCAATGACAATTCAACTTGTTGATAAGAATGAAGATGGAACAAGAATTCCAGGGTATTGGTATGGTGTTGTTTTTAAACTACCAACTGATTCTTATATTAAATTAGATGAATCAACCCTTACAGTAGGAGATACTACATATAAAAATTTGAATGATATTATAGATGGAGAAGATGATGGAAAAAAATGGATTGGTATTTGGAATAAAATAGACGAATATAAAAAAGAAAAAAAAGAAGGTCAAGACACAAGAACATATACTTTTAATTGGATTGATAAAAATAATGGTAGTTCATATCAGCAAATTATAACTATTAGTATAAATTATGAAAATGCAGATAAATTTACTCTTTCGCCATCAGAAGAATTCTATAAAGTTGAAGTAGAAGTAGATGCTGATGATTTAGTTGATAATGAGATAATATATATTAAAAAAGAAGAAGGTAATAAGACTATTGCTGATATAACTGATGACTTAAAAAAATTAATGAAAGATGGTTATAAAATAGATTATTTAGAAGTTGATGGAGAAAAATTAGCAAGTGAATCATCATATAGTACAAAAGAATTGTCAACAGGAGAATCAACAAAAATAAAGATGGTATTGAAAAAAATATCAACTTCATCAGGTTCAACTTCAACAACTACACCAGATCCAGAACCAACACCAGAGCCAGAAGATAATAAACCAACAGATACAAATAAAGATGCAACTCCAAAAACAGGAAATGCTGATTTAATGGGAATTGCTTCAATGATGACATTATTATCATTAGTAGGAATTGTAAAATTAAAAAAATCAATGTAATTTAAAATGAAATTAACACATTCAAAAAAATGAGTGTGTTTTTATTTACTTTACAAAAAATTGTAAAAAACTCTTGCAATATATATATATATAGTTTTATAATGAAAGTATAAAAAATAGAAAGGAAGTTAAAAAATGAAAAGAATATTATTTTCTATAATAACATTAATGATGGTATTTGTACCATTAGTAAATGCAGAACAAAAAGCAGAGGCACCAACTGATACAAAATATTATGCAACAGTAACAGATGGAGATGTAGGTGAAAGATTAGGAGCTAAATTTGAATGTGAATATTCACCAACTGCAGCAGCTAGTATTACTGCAGAATGTAGTTCTATAACAGTTCAACTTGTTGATAAGAATGATGCTGGAACAAGAACTCCAGGATATTGGTATGGTGTTGTTCTTACAATGCCAGAATACTCAAAATCAGAATATTCAGGACAAAAAGAGCTCGGAAATGGATATATTGATTTAGAAAAATCAACATTAAAAATAAATGGAAAAGATGCAGGTTATGTTAAAGATATTTTAGATGGAATAGATAGTGATAGTCCAAGATGGGCTGGAATATGGCAAAAAGTAGATGAAATTAAAATGGCACAAAAAGAAAAAGGAGAAGATGTAGAGCCAGATAGTATAGTATATACTTTTACTTGGGTTGATGGTAATGATGATAATAAGACATATACTCAAACTTTAACTGTTAGCTTAGATTATAAAGGAACTATTACTTTAAAACAAGAAAATCCAGAAGCAAAAAATTTACATAAAATTACAGTAGAAGTAGTAAAAGGTAATACAACTTCTAAAGAAGTACTATACTATAATTCAACTGAAAGAACAAATTTTGGGGATTTAAAAGCAAACGAATTGGCAAAATTTGATACAGAAACTAGTGACTATAAATTTTTAAGATTTACTAAACCAGAATCACGAGATGAAGAAATATCTGAAAGTGAACCACTTGAAGGTTGGGGTGAAGATGATGGTATAGAAATAGTAGCGATATATGAAAAAAAATCAACTTCATCAGGTTCAACTTCAACTACAACACCAGATCCAGAACCAAGTGATACAGAAGATAATAAACCATCAGAAGATAAAGATAGTACACCAAAGACAGGAAATGCTGATTTAATGGGAATTGCTTCAATGATGACATTATTATCATTAGTAGGAATTGTAAAATTAAAAAAATCAATGTAATTTAAAATGAAATTAACACACTTTATTGAGTGTGTTTTTTCTTGATTATATTACTTAAATAATGTAAACTTAATATAGATTATTAAGGAGATAGCATGATATTTTCAAGTATAACATTTATATATTATTTTTTACCAATTTTATTAATTATATATTTTATAATGCCAAGTAAATATAAAAATTTAGTATTATTATTTTTTAGTTTGTTATTTTATTTTTTAGGTGAACCTAAATATATAATTATATTAATATTATCATGTATAATAAATTATTATTTAAGTAAATTAATAGAAAAAAGTAAACATAAAAAAATATATTTAATTATTGCATTAATATATAATATAGGTCAATTATTAATTTTTAAATATACAGATTTCTTTATATCAAATATTAATTCAATATTTAAATTAAATATAAGTTATTTATATTTAGTAATGCCAATTGGAATTAGTTTTTTTACATTTCAAGCTATTAGTTATATGGTTGATGTTTATAATAAAAAACATAAAAGTGCAAATAATTTAATTACTTTTATGACTTATTTATGTTTATTTCCACAATTAATCGCTGGTCCTATTGTAAGATATTCTACAGTAGAAAAAGAACTTAAACAAAGAACTCATAGTTATGATAAAATAGGTGAAGGTATTAAAAGATTTATAATAGGTTTATCTAAAAAAGTATTACTTGCTAATGTATTAGGAGAATTCTCTAAATCAATAATTAGTGAAACTGTTTTATCATCATGGTTAAAACCAATTAGTTTTACATTACAAATATATTTTGATTTTAGTGGTTACTCTGATATGGCAATTGGTCTTGGATTAATATTTGGATTTAAATTTTTAGAAAACTTTAATTATCCGTTAATAGCAAATTCTATAACAGATTTTTGGAGAAGATGGCATATATCTTTATCTAGTTGGTTTAGAGATTATGTATATATACCATTAGGTGGAAATAGAGTAAGTAAAATAAAATGGATTAGAAATATATTTATAGTTTGGTTCTTAACAGGATTTTGGCATGGAGATAGTTGGAACTTTATTATATGGGGACTTTATTTTGGAATACTTTTAGTAATTGAAAAATTATTCTTAGGAAAATATTTAGAAAAAACAAAAGTATTAAAATACATATATACAAGTATTATAGTTATTATAAGTTTTATGATATTTAATTCAACTAGTGTAAGTGAAATATTTATAAATTTAAAAAATATGTTTATGTTAAATAATCTTAAATTTATAAATAGAGAAACAATATATTATTTAAGAAATTATTTATTTATATTTATTATTTCTATTATAAGTGCGACACCATTACTTAAAAATATTGTTAACAAATTATCAAAAACTAAATTATCAAAAGCATTAAATGTACTTGAAGTAATAGTATTAATTAGTTTATTAACATTATCAACTGCATTTTTAATAGATGAATCATTTAATCCATTCTTATATTTTAGATTTTAGGAGTCAATATGAAAAATAAAATAATTACAATAATATTTATTCTTTATATATTTATATTTTCAATATTAGGAATAATAATGAAAGATAAATTAATAAGTGAGAGTGAAAGAAGAAAATTAAAAACTTTTCCTGAATTTTCATTTACATCAGAATATGTTAATTCATTAGATAAATATTTTTTAGATCATTTTCCATTTAGAGATAATTTTAGAAGTATTAAAGCAAACTTTAATTATAAAATATTAAATAAACTTGATAATAATGGAATTTATTTAAAAGATAATTATATATTTAAAACAAATTATCCAGATAATCAAAAATATATTAATAATTTTATAGATAAAACTAATATTATTAAAAATAAATTAAATGAAAATAATAATGTTTATATAATGATTATTCCAGATAAAAATTATTACTTAAAAGATAAATATTTTTTACAACTTGATTATGATAATTTATATAAACAAGTAGGTACATTAAATATAAAAAATATAGATATTAAAGATATAATGAATTTAAATGATTATTATGAAACAGATACTCATTGGAAACAAGAAAACTTATTAAAAGTTGTTAAAAGAATGAGTGAAGTTATGAATTTTAATTATGAAAATATAGATTATAAAATAAATGAATACGATAATTTTTATGGAGTTTATTATGGAGAATCTGCTATTAACAGAGATAGTGAAAAAATACATTATTTAACAAATGAAGAATTAAATAATGTAAGTGTTTATTATTTAGAAAATAATGATTTAAATAAAATATATAATATAGAAAAACTTAATAGTTTAGATGCTTATGAAGTATATTTAGATGGAGCGAGTAGTTATATAGAAATTAGTAATGATAATGCAAATAGTGATAAAGAACTTGTAATATTTAGAGATTCATTTGCAAGTTCAATTACACCTTTACTTATACATTATTATAAAAAAATAACTATTATAGATAATAGATATATTAATAGTGATAATTTCTTAAAATATATTGAATTTAATAATCAAGATGTATTATTTATGTATAGTACACTTATTGTTAACAATAGTGTTACTTTGAAAGGATAGTTATGGATAAAGATAAATTATTAAATGTTTTAAAAAATGGTGGTATTGCAATTATTCCTACTGATACTACTTATGGTATAGTTTGTGATGCTTTAAATGAAGAAGCAGTTAAAAAAGTTTATTATGCTAAAAAAAGAGATTTTAATAAACCATTAATTATATTAGTAAGTGATATAGAAATGTTAAAAAAATATACTAAAGATTTAAATGATTTAGAAATTAAAATAATAGAAAAATATATGCCTAATAAATTAAGTATGCTACTTAAGAAAAATGATTTAATTAGTGATTTAGTTACAGCATCATCTAATTTAGTTGGAATTAGAATACCAGACTCAAAAGAATTAAGAGATTTTATTTCTATATTAAACTCCCCAATAGTAGCAAGTAGTGCTAATATATCAGGTAGTGATATAGTAACAAATTTAGATAATTTAGAAGAAGAATTAAAATCAAAAATTGATTATATTTATAATGGTGGTATAATTGATAGTGTTGCATCAACTATTATAAAAGTTGAAAATAATAAAATAAAATTTATAAGAGAAGGAATTTTAACAAATCAAATTAAAGAAGATTTTAAAGATTATATTTAAAAGGAGTACATATGAAAAGAATATTAACTGGATTAAAACCTACTGGAGATTTAACATTAGGAAATTATATTGGATCAATTAAACAAATGATTAAATTACAAGATGAATATGATTCTTATATTTTTGTTGCTGATTTACACGCTTTAACAATAGCACAAGATCCAAAATTATTAAAAGAAAGAATTAGAAAATTTATAGCGATGTATATTGCTTGTGGAATAGATCCTAAAAAGAATGTAATTTATATTCAATCAGAAAATGAATTTATACCTGCTATATCATATTTACTTGAATGTACTACTCAATATGGAGAAGCATCAAGAATGATTCAATTTAAAGAAAAAAGTAAACAAAATGCTAATTTTAGTGTTTCATTATTAACATATCCAATTTTAATGGCTGCAGATATATTATATTGTGATTCAGTTTATGTACCAGTTGGAATAGATCAAAAACAACATGTTGAACTTGCAAGAAATATTGCAACTAGATTTAATAATAGATATGGAGAAACTTTTGTATTACCAGAACCTTTAATTAGTAATGTTGGAACTAAGATTAGAGATTTAAAAGATCCAAGCAAAAAAATGAGTAAAACAGAAGAAAATCCTCAAGGAGTTATTTCATTATTTGATTCAGTTGATGTAGTAAAATCAAAAATTATGAAAGCTACAACTGATAGTGATAATACAATTAAATATGATATGGAATTAAAACCAGGTATTTCTAATTTAATTAACATTTTATCATCAATTGAAGATAAAGATATAAAAGATATAGAAAAAGAATTTAATGGTGTTGGTTATGCTGAATTTAAAAAACATGTAGCAGAAGTTGTTTCAAATTTTATTAGTGAAATACAAGAAAAATATGAAAAAATATTAAATAGTAAAGAACTTGATGATATTTTAAATGAAGGAAAAGAAAAAACAAGAAAACTTGCTCATGATAAATATGAAATAATGAAAGAAAAAATGGGTGTTATAAGATAAAGAAAATTGGCTAATAAAATGCCAATTTTTTAACATATTAAAATGTCAAACTGATGATTTAAACTTGACTTTCCATATATATATATATAATTATCTTAGTAGGGTAAAAATAGAAAGAAGGTATTATATATGAAAAGTAAAAAAGGATTTACATTGGTAGAATTATTAGCAGTTATTGCAATCTTAGCAATATTAGTAATAATAGCACTACCAAATATATTAAATTTATATAGGAATGCAAGAGAGAATGTATTTGTAACAGAAGTACAAGAAATAATAAAATCTTCACAACAAGGATATCTAAATGGTGCATTATCAAATAAAGATTGTATGTGTTTTAGTAGTGCATCAAATCCATTAGAAATAGATGCAAGAAATAATTTAGAATATTATGTAGAATTTAATAATAATGGAGAAGTAATAAATTTAACAGTAAAAGACAAAAATTACCAATTTGTATCAGAAAATGAAGTAATAAATGTATCAGATATAGGAAGTAGTAGAAGTGGAAAAGAAAAAAGAACACAACCAGTACAAGAAAGTACAGAAGTACCATCATGTGATAGTAGTAGTGGAAGTGAAATAGTAGTCGAACCAAAAAATTCTTCTATGTTAAAAGAAAGTTCTATTGCAGAAAGAGGAGATAGTTTCTTTTCAACAATTGATGCTAATAAAATAGAAAGTATGGTATTTACAAATACAAATAAAGTACCAGATGGAGTACTTGGAAGCGAAGATGTATCAGAAGATGAAAGTGGAAACATAATGATGTGGTGGACAGATTCAAATGGAAATGGTTTATATGAAGCAACAGTTGGACAAGAAGGTGGAGTTAGAAATAATACATCTAGTGGATGTACATTTCATGATATGTGGAATTTAAAATCATTAGATTTAACATATTTTTATACAGCAGATTCAACAAATATGGCAGCTATGTTTAATTATTGCTCAAGTTTAACTGAATTAGATTTAAGTTCATTTGATACATCCCAAGTAACAAATATGTATGGTATGTTTGATGGTTGTAGTTCATTACAAAAATTAGATTTAAGTAATTTTGATACCTCAAAAGTAGAAAATATGTCATTTATGTTTTCTCATTGTTCAAATTTACAAACAATAAAATTTGGAGAAAAATTTAATACATCAAGTGTAACATATATGTCAGGTATGTTTCAATATTGTTCAAGTTTAACCGATTTAGATTTAAGTAATTTTACAATAAATGAAGATGCTGATTTAAGTTGTATGTTTGAGGAAACAAATGAAGCATTAGATATAAAAAGTACAGGACTTCCAAATTATGAGAGTTTACAAGAAGGACTAGTATGTTCATATTAATTAGATACTTAATTATGAGTATCTTTTTATATAATATAAAAATTAAAAAGTAATCATAAAATTATAAATGTGTATTAACATAAAGTGTCTAATTTATTGTTTTAACTTGACTTTCCATATATATATATATAATTTTCTTAGTAGGGTAAAAATAGAAAGAAGGTATTATATATGAAAAGTAAAAAAGGATTTACGTTGGTAGAATTACTTGCAGTAATTGCAATATTAGCAATCTTAGTAATAATAGCAATACCAAATGTATTAAATTTATATAGAAATGCAAGAGAAAATGCATTTGTAACAGAAGTACAAGAAATAATAAAATCTTCACAACAAGGATATTTAAATGGTGCATTATCAAATAAAGATTGTATGTGTTTTAGTAGTGCATCAAATCCATTAGATATAGATGCAAGAAATAATTTAGAATATTATGTAGAATTTAATAATAATGGAGAAGTAATAAATTTAACAGTAAAAGATAAAAACTATGAATTTGTATCAGAAAATGAAGTAATAAATGTATCAGATATAGGAAATAGTAGAAGTGGAAAAGAAAAAACAACACAACCAGTACAAGAAAGTACAGAAGTACCATCATGTGATGGAAGTAGTAGTGGAAGTGGAGATAATTCATTTGATATTAAGTATACATCTATGTTGAGAGTATTCCCAGATTATGCAGAATGTGAATATGCAGATAGTACACCTGCTTATTTGTGTGCTTCTTTTGGAACTTCTAGTCAAATAGAATCATTAAAAATAACAAATACAAATAAAGTACCAGAAGGAGTACTAGGAAGTGAAGATGTATCAGATGATGGAGAAGGAAACATAATGATGTGGTGGACAGATACAGATGGAGATGAATTATATGAAGTAACAATAGGAGGAAAAGGAGGAGTTAGAGCCAATACGGATAGTCATAGTTTATTTAGTGATATGTATAGTTTAGAATCAATAGATTTAGCATATTTAGATACCTCACAAGTAACAAATATGGAAAAAATGTTTTATGGTTCTAATATGAAAACATTAGATTTAAGTAATTTTAATACATCTCAAGTAACAAGTATGTTTTATATGTTTAATGATTGTACAAATTTACAAACAATAATGTTTGGAAAAAATTTTAATACATTAAATGTAACAGATATGAATAGGATGTTTGAAGACTGTTCAAGTTTAACAACTTTAGATTTAAGTCACTTTACAATAAGAGATGATGCAGATTTAGAATGTATGTTTGAAGGAACAAATGATGCATTAGATATAAAAGGTACAGGACTTCCAAATTATGAGAGTTTACAAGAAAGACTAGTATGTTCATATTAATTAGATACTTAATTATGAGTATCTTTTTATATAATATAAAAATAAAAAAGTAATCATAAAATTATAAATGTTTTTTACTTATTTATTGTGTTTTTAGTTTTAAAAATGTATAATCTAATGTAGGAGTGTTCTATGAAAGATTATTTTAATTATAGATATGGGGAAGATATTGAATTTAGCTTAAATGAAAAAGATTCAGTAACTATAGTTGGTAATAATAATGATTTAATTTTACATACACTTATATATGGTAATAAAAAGTGTAATATTTTTATTGGAGATAAAGAACTTAATAAAGATAATATATATGAAATTAGAAAAAGAGTATCATATGTTTTATATAAACATTTAGATATTTTTGTAGGGGAAACTGTTAAAGATGAAATAGCATTTGGACTTGAAAGTCTTGCTATGAATAAAGATGATATTAGTAATTTAATTCAAAGTGAAAGTAGATTATTTAAATTAGATCATTTATTAGAAAGAGATCCTAATAGTTTAGGAAGTAGTGATAAAGTTAAAATGAAAATATTATGTTCCTTAATTATTAAACCTAAAATAATCATTATAGATAATATTATAAGTGAACTTGATTATACTGATAAATTACTTGTATTTGATATTTTAAATGAATATAAAAATAATGGTGGAATAGTTATTAACTTTACAAATGATATAGAAGAAAGTTTATTTTTAGATACAATTATTGTAATATATGATAAAAAATTAATATGTGAAGGTAAAACATTAAGTGTTTTAAATGAAGAAAAAATATTAAAAAGATTAAAAATAGGTCTTCCATTTATAGTTGAATTAAATAAATATTTTATGGATTATGGTATGGTAGATAAATATAATTTAACTAATGAGAAGTTAGTAGGTGCAATATGGAAATAGTATTTAAAAATGTATCTTTTGTAATAAATAGAAAAACACCATTAGAAAAAACTATATTAAATGATGTATCTTTTGAATTAAAAGATAATCAAATATATTCTTTTATTGGACCTTCTAATAGTGGAAAAACTGCTGTTGCTGATTTAATAAATGCATTAATCATACCAACAAGAGGAAGTGTAACAGTTGGAAGTTTTAAAAATGATGGAAGAAGAATAAAAAACATTAATAAATTAAGAAGAATGACAGGTTATGTTTTTAAAAATCCATATGATATGTTTTTTAATAAAACTGTATTTAGTGAAGTTAAATTTGGATTAAAACATTTTAAATATAAAACACAATCTAAAAATAAAAGAGTAGTAGATTCATTAAAATTAGTAGGATTAGATGAATCATATTTAAAATTAAATCCATTAATGTTAGATATAGTAGATGCTAAAAAATTAGCTCTTGCATGTATTCTTGTATATAATCCAAAAATAATTATTTTAGATGAATTTACAAATGGACTTGGTTATAATGATAAAAAAGAATTAGTTAGATTATTAAAATTATTAAAAAATAAATATAAAAAGACAATAATATTATTATCAAAAGATACTTCATTTTGTTATCAAGTAACAGATTATGTTTATTTAATGAATTTAACTAGAATAGTTAAAGAAGGAGATAAAACATTACTACATGATGAAGAATTATTAAAATCATTAAATTTAGAAGTACCAAAAATAGTATCATTTGTAAATGCTTGTAAAAAGAAAAATCATGATATTAATTATTATACAAATATATTAGATTTAATAAAGGGGGTGTATAGAGATGTATTCTAGAAACTCCTTTGGATCATATTATCCAGTAAATTCATGTATTCATAAATTAAATCCAGTAGTAAAATTATTTAACTTTATTATAATTTTATTACTAGTAATATTAAGTACATCATTACAATTAAATTTATTTATATTTATATTAGTATTTATAATGGCTTTATTAAGTTATGTTCCATTTAAATATTATTTTAATACTTTTTGGTCATTAAGATATTTATATATTTTACTTGCTTTTGTAATAGCATATTTTGATTATTCAATTAGTTATTATGTAGTTTGGTTATTAAAAATAATTAGTGTTATAGAATATATTAATATACTAGCATATACTACTTCTCCTTCTGAAAGTATATATGGAATAGAAAAATTTTTATCATTCTTTAATTTCTTATATTTACCAATATCAAAATTTGCATTTAAAGTAAATTCAATATTAAGATATTATCCACTTATGTTAACAGTAGAACATAAAACATTTAAAGCTTGTGCATCAAGAGGATATGACTATTATAATTCAAATATTATAAAAAGAGGGTCAGTATTTTTAAATGTTGAAAATAATTTAAAAAGACTAACTGACTATAAAAATAAACAAACTAATTTTTATTCAGAATTAAGACTATATAATATTAAAAAATATAGAACAAATTATAGAACAAATAAAGTAAGTTTTTATGATATATTCTTTACATTATTTCATCTAGCACTCGTATTTACTTATTTAATAGAAAGTGGTATATTATGAGATATTTGATTAATTTGTCTTATGATGGATCTAAATTTTATGGTTATCAAGTTCAAAAAAATCAAATAACTATAGAAGGTGAGATAGAAAAAACATTATCAAAAATATTAAATGAAAATATAAATACAATCGCATCATCTAGAACAGATAGATTAGTTCATGCAAATAATCAATATTGTCATTTTGATTATGATAAAAATTTAGATTTAAATAAAATAAAAAATAGTTTAAATCATCTTATTAATGATTCTATTTATATAAAAGATATAATTAAAGTAGATGATAATTTTCATGCAAGATATAATGTTAAAAAGAAAGAATATATTTATAAAATTAATTTAGGAATATATAATCCTATTCAAAAAGATTATGTTTATCAATATAATAAAAAAATATCTAAAACATTAATTAATCAATTTATTAAAATAGTAAGTGGAAAACATAATTTTAAAAGTTTTACTTCTGATAAAAATAAAAATGATTATGAAAGAGATATTAAAATAGATTATAAAATTAAAGATGATATATTATATTTAAGATTTACATCAACTGGATTTTTAAGATATATGATTAGAAATATAGTAGGATTATTATTAGATATAAATGATGGTAAGAAAAACTTATCTGATATAGAAAAAATATTTGAAAGTAAAGATAGATGTTCATGTGGAAGATGTGCATCAGGTGTAGGTCTTTATTTAAATAAAGTTATTTATTAACAAAAATAAAAAATTAGAATATATAAATAAAAAAGGAGATAAATATGCAAATATATAATTCGTTAACTAGAAAAAAAGAAGAATTCATACCAAATAAAGGGAAAGAAGTAAAAATATATACATGTGGTCCTACTGTATATCATTTTGCTCATATTGGAAATTTTAGAAGTTATATTTTTGAAGATGTTTTAGAAAAATATTTAAGATATTTAGATTATGATGTTACAAGAACAATGAATATTACTGATATAGGTCATTTATCTGGAGATTTTGATGATGGAAAAGATAAAATGGTAGAAGAGGCTAAAAAAGAAAATAAAGGTGTTTTAGAAATAGCTGCATTCTATACAGAAGCATTTAAAAAAGACTTTTTATCTTTAAATTTAAAATGGCCTGATATAGTTATTCCTGCTACTAGCTGTATTGATGAGTATATAAAAATGATAACTAAATTATTAGATACAGGTTATGCATATATTTCATGTGGTAATGTTTATTTTGATACATCTAAATTAGAAAATTATTATGTATTTTCTGATAAACAATCAAGTGAAGATTTAATAGTAGGAGCAAGAGATAATGTAGAAGAAGATATGGGTAAAAAGAATAAAACTGATTTTGCTCTTTGGTTTACTAAATCTAAATTTGATAATCAAGCATTAAAATGGGATAGCCCATGGGGAGAAGGATATCCAGGATGGCATATTGAATGTTCAGGAATTAGTATAAAATATTTAGGAGAATATTTAGATATTCATTGTGGTGGTGTTGATAATAAATTCCCACATCATACTAATGAAATTGCTCAATCAGAAAGTTATTTAGGTCATAAATGGTGTAATTATTGGTTCCATGTTGAACATTTAAATTTAAAAGAAGGTAAAATGGGTAAAAGTAATGGTAATGCTATTACAATTGAAACATTAAAAGAAAATGGATATAGTCCACTTATTTATAAATATTTTTGCTTAGGTTCTCATTATAGAAAAGAATTAATATTTAGTTATGAAAGTTTAGATGGTGCTAAAAATGCATATAATAAATTATTAAGTAAAATTAATTCATTAAAAGATGAAGGAGAACTTGATAAAGAAGGTATTTTAGAATATCAAAATAAATTTAAAGAAGCTCTTGATAATGATTTAAATACATCTCTTGCTTTAACAGTTTTATATGATGTACTAAAAAGTAATTTAAATGATAAAACTAAAAAATATTTAGTAGAAGATTTTGATAAAGTATTATCTTTATCACTTGTTAATAATGATGAAGTAGATAGTGAATTAGAAGAATATATTTTATCTAAAATAGAAGAAAGAAATAAAGCAAAACAAGATAAAAATTATTCTTTAGCAGATGAAATAAGAAATGAACTTTTATCAAAAGGTATTGAACTTATGGATACAAGAGAAGGTACTAAATATAAAATAAATTAATAAAAATTGAACTTATTCAAAAGTTCTTTTTTAATGTGTTATTTATAAAAATATAAGTGTGAAATTTAATGTTTTAACTTGACTTTCCATATATATATATATAATTTTTTTAGTAGGGTAAAATTAGAAAGAAGGTATTATATATGAAAAGTAAAAAAGGATTTACATTGGTAGAACTACTTGCAGTAATAGCAATATTAGCAATACTAGTTATAATAGCACTTCCAAATATATTAAATTTATATAGGAATGCAAGAAAAAATACATTTGTAGATGAAGTACAAAATATAGTAAGAACAGCACAACAAAAATATATAGAAGATTCAATGAGTAATGGAAGTAATTTATGTTATGATAGTAAAACTAATCCATTAGAAATAGATGCAAAATCAAGTTTAAATTACAAAGTACAATTATCACAAGATGGAAAAATAACAAGTATACAAGTACTAGATAATAACTATCAATTAATAAAAACAAATGAAACAGATATAAAAAGAGATAGTATAAAAAGTAATGAAGTAAATTCAAGAGATAAAAATCAAGGATTAACAGATTGTAAAGGAAATCCAATAGTAGAAGGAACAACAACAGAACCAGAACCTGAACAAGGTATCCAATATACATCAATGTTAAAAACTAATCCATTTAATCGTTTTTACATTGAATATGATTATAATATAGAAAGCATCAAATTTGTAAACACAAATAGTGTACCAGATGGAGTAGATGGATATGAAGATGTATCATCAAATGATAATAGTGGAGATATAATGATGTGGTGGACAGATACAGATGAAGATGAATTATATGAAGTAACAATTGGAGGACAAGGAGGAGTCAGAGCAAATACAGATAGCTCAAGTTTATTTAAATATATGTCTAGTGTAACAACAATAGACTTAACATATCTAGATACATCAGGAGTAACAGATATGTCAGATATGTTTATGAATTGTACAGATTTACAATCAATAATATTTGGAAAAAATTTTAATACTTCTAATGTAGAAAATATGTCAAGTATGTTTCGTTATTGTAAAAATTTAAAAACATTAGATTTAAGTAATTTTGATACATCAAATGTTACAAATATGTCAGAAATGTTTGCCTATTGGTCAGATGTTACAATCTTAGATTTAAGTAATTTTACAATAAATGAAGAAGCAGATTTAAGTTGTATGTTTGGCGGAATTGATGATTTAGATATAGAAAGTACAGGGCTTCCAAATTATGTAGATTTAGAAGAAAGTTTAGAATGTTCATATTAATTAGATACTTAATTATGAGTATCTTTTTTATTACTATTTAATTTAAATATTATTTATGTTAAACTAATATTAGGATGATAATATGAGTGTGGAAGAAAAAATTAAATATTATAAAATGGATACTAAAGGTATTATTAATAATTTAATATATGATATAGAAAATCGTAATGAATTACTTAAAGATAAAGTTATTAAAAATAAAATTATTAATGATAAAAATTATAATAATTTATTAAAGTTATTAGATTTTTTAGATGAGTATTCTTTTAATATTTTATTTGATGAAATAGGTATTAGTATATTATCTAAATCATCTAATTTAAGTAAATATTTAAATAAAATACTTGAAAAATATAATATTGATTATTTCTTTAAAAATAATGAATTTATACAAGCATTAATATTAAAATCTAATACAATAATAAATAGTTTACCAATAAAATATATATTATTAATTATAAATAATATTGATAATATGCAAATTTATAATTTATTTAGAAATTTAGATGATTTAAAACAATTAGAATTAATTAAAAATTATAAAATTCCAAATGAAATGTTAAAACTTTATGTAATTAATTCTAAAAGTAATACATTAGAATATTTATTATATAATGATTTAAGAATAAATTTTATAAATGATTTAGATTATAATCAATTATATAATTTATTTAATAAAAATATAAAATTACCAAAATATATATTAAATGATAATGAATTTATAAATAAAATAGTAACTATAATAAATCCTAAGGATTATAGATATTTAATAGATACTTTAAAAGAAAAAAATGATATAGAATTTATAGAGAAAAAAAGAAAAGTGTACTATTTAAATAAATTAAATAAATTTAATTCAGAAACTAAAATGTTAGATTTTTTTGATAAATTATATAATGAAATAATAGATTTATCTAAATATAAAGAAAAAGATATTTTAAATAAATTTAATGATATATTGAAAAAATATATTAATCAATTTGGATCAAATGATGAAATAATTAATAATATAATAGAAAAATTAAATAATCCTAATGAATTAAAATTATATTTTCAAAAAGAAAGTAATTATTTATTAACAGAAATGATAATTGATTATTATTTTGAACAAAATTATTATAATTTCTTTTTAGATTTAAATGAACTTATTAGATTTCAAAGTACAGAAGGTAAAACTATTAATGATGAAATGATAGAAATATATAGTAATATTTTAAATTTAGATAAATTACCTTATGAAGAAAAATTAAATTTATTTAATAAGTTAAAAGAATTAAATATTAGTGAAAAATATTATGATGATTATAGAAGTGCTAAAAATAAAGAAGCTTTACTTATGAAAGAACAAATGTTAAATTTTGATAATATTGATAAATATAAAAATCAAGAATTAACAAATAAATATAGAGTAGATGTATGTGTATTAGATGGAGAACCATTTTATGCATTAGTAAAAGGTTTAAAAATATTTAAGACAGAAGCACTAACTAAGGAAAGAATAAGTACACCTAGAGTTGATGGTTCATCATATTCATTAGATAGTTCATATAAATTAGATACTTATTTTGATCCTAAAATTAATTATAATATTATATATGGAGACTTTAATATTGATAGTATTGTTCATATGTGTAGTACAGATTCTTATTCAAGATATTATCATTCAGCAGAATTTGGTCTTGGAACAGAGTATCTAAATGAACTTAAAACACCATATGAATTTGTAACAAAAAGTCCTATGTATAATGAAATAATATATGCTCAAAGAAATTATGAAAGGAATGATGAAGTTAATAATAATTTAGATGTTCCTAAAATACTTGGAATATATGTTTATGATGAAATAACACTATTAGATATAGAATCTGCTAAAAATTTAAATTGTAAAATAGTATTAGTAAATACTAAAAAATATCAAAGTACATTAGAAAATAAAATGAAATATTTTGAAAATAAAAATAGTGAAGAAATTAATTATTATTTAAATGAATATAATATGGATCATAGAAAAGGAAGATAAATATATGAAATATAATGATGGAAAACCTCATATAGATTTTTATGATAGAAAAGATGAATATGAGAGTATAGCTGGATCTTTTTCAGAAGGAGATTCTTTACTTAAAGATGTATTACTTAACTTATGGAATAATGGTATTCAAACACAAGCTTGTTGCAAGGGACATGAAAATAATCCTGCGTATATATCAATTATAGTTAATGGATATAGTTATTATATGATTCAAAGAATTTGTGATTCCATATTTAAACTAAATGATGAATTTGAATTAGAATTTATTTCTAATGGAATTGAAGATTATTCTACATTTAGTATTTATATGAAAGATGAAGATTCTAAAAAAGTTTTCTTTGATTTTATTAATAATATACTTAAAGAAAAAATAGATAAAGATAATCTTATAGGAAAACAATATAATTATGCTGCATATTTATTTAGTTTAGCTAAATCATTAGATTTATGTTGTACATATCAAATATCAAAAGATGAAATGATATTTAGTTTTTCTAAAAAAGGAACTATATATAATATAAAGCCAACTTTATTTAATGAAATAAAAGAATTATTAGATAATAACCAAATACCACTTGGTCCTATAAGCTGTACAAAAGAAGAATTAGAAAAATTTATTAACAAGTTTTTCTCTAATGCATTTGAAGAGAGTGATAGTCATAAAATGTAATTTTTTATGACTTTTATATATATTTAAAAAATGCTATAATTAATATATGGTGTTTAAAATGAAAAAAAATAATAATTGTAATTATGAATATTATAGTCATGTAGAAATTAATAATTTAGAAGAATTATTAATTTTAGGATACAATAATTATAGTAATAATATTGCATTTAGTTATAATTATGATGATAAAAGAATAGAAAAAACTTATAAAGATGTATATAATGATGTAACAAATTTAAGTAAATATTTTAATAAAAATTATAAAAATAAACATATTGCTCTTATTGGAGAAAATTCATATAATTGGATTATTACTTTTTTATCTATTATTTTAAGTGGAAATGTTTGTGTTGTAATAGATAAAGATATAGAAGAAAAAGATTTAAATTCTTTATTAAAAAAGAGTGATACTAAAATAATTTGTTATTCTAAAAAATATAATTCATTTATTGAAAATTTAAAATATAAAAATATACCTATTGATAATTTATATTCATATATAAATGAAGGAAAGCATTTACAAAATAAATATAAAGTTGATAATGATAAAGATGCTGTAATATTTTTTACATCTGGTACAACTGGTGCTAATAAAGCAGTTTTATTATCTCAAAAAAATATTGCTAAAGACATATATGCGGCTTCATCTTTATATAAACCAAATGGAAATACTGTAAGTATGTTACCATTTCATCATGCATTTGGAATAATAACAGGAATATTAATGCCATTTTATTATGGAGTTGAAACTTATATAAATAATAGTTTAAAACATATAAAAGAAGATTTAAAAAATAATGCTCCTGAAACAGTATTTGTAGTACCTGCTTTTATAGAAACATTTTATAGACAAATATGGAAAGGTATAAGACTTAAAAATAAAGAAAAAATATTAAAACATACAATAAAAGTAAGTAATAGATTATTAAAAATAAATATAGATATAAGAAAAAAATTATTTAATGAAATTTTAACTGAATTTGGGGGTAATTTAAATTATATTATTTGTGGTGGAGCATATTTAGATAAAAAATATGTTGAATGGTTCAGAAGTATTGGAATTGAAATTTTAAATGGTTATGGTATTACAGAATGTTCTCCAGTAGTATCTGTAAATAGAAATCATTTTCATAAAGATGGAAGTGTAGGACAAATATGTAAAGATGTTAATATAAAAACAATAGATGGAGAAATATGTGTTAGTGGAGATATAATTATGAAAGGTTATTATAAAGATAAAAAATCTACTAACAATGTACTTAAAGATGGATATTTTTATACAGGAGATTTAGGATATGTCGATGAAGAAGGATTTTTATTTATAACAGGAAGAAAAAAGAATATTATAATTTTAAGTAATGGTGAAAATATTAGTCCTGAATATGTAGAAAGTGAACTTATGAAATATGATGGAATACAAGAAGTAATAGTATGTGAAGAAGCAAATAAATTAATTGCGTATATTTATCCTACAGATGAATATATAGCAAATCAAGCATATTTTAATAATATGATATATAATTATAATAGAAATAAACCTAAGAATCATCAAATAGCAATGGTTAAATTAAGAACAAATGAGTTTATTAAAAATCATAATGGAAAAATATTAAGAGATAAAATAAGAGAGGAATGATAAAAATGAAAGAAGAAATAATAAATTTAATTGCGAGTACTTTAGAAATATCAAAAGATATGATTAATGAAAATACTAATTTAACTAAAGATTTAGATTTAGAATCATTAGATTTAGTTGATTTAGTAGTTGCTTTTGAAGAAAAATATGGAATAGAAGTATTAGATGAAGATATTAAAAATCTACAAACTGTAAAAGACATAATAGAATATATAGAAAAGAAACATGTATAAATTATATATTGAAAAAAATATATCTAGTAAAGAATTATTAAATAAAGTTTTAAATGAACTTAATATTAAAGATGAAATCATTTATAATGAATATGGAAAACCATATCTAAAAAATAATGAAATATTTTTTAATATTAGTAATTGTGATATTTATACTGTATTAGTTATTTCATCAAAAGAAGTAGGAGTTGATATTGAAAAAATAACTATTAAGGAAAATATTATTGATAAAATATGTAATGAAAATGAAAAAAAATTAATTAAAAGTCCTATAGATTTTACATCAATTTGGGTTAAGAAAGAAAGTTATGTAAAATATTTAGGAGTAGGCTTATCTTACGGACTTAAAAATGTAGATACAACTAAACTTAATTACATAATTAAAAAATTTAATAATTATTTAATAGCTATTTATGGTGAAGATTTAACTAACTAATGGAGGAATAAGATGAATTTACTTTATTGTGGAGATAAAAATATACTAGATGGACTTATAATATCTATTTTATCTATTTTAAAAAATACAAAAGATAAATTATGTATATATGTATTAACAATGAAATATAAAGATGATAAAAAAACATATTCACCTTTAACAAATAAAGATATTAAAGTTTTAAATGAAATAATTCAAAATAAAAATAAAGATAGTTTTATTAAATTAATTGATATAACTGATTATGTAAATGAATGTGCACCTATATCAAATCTAGATACTTTGTTTACTCCTTATTGTATGCTTAGATTATATGCTGATTTAATTAGTGATATTCCAGATAAAATACTTTATTTAGATAATGATGTAGTTTGTTTAAAAAATCCTAAAGAATTTTATAATATAGATAATTCTAATTATGAATTAGTTGGTGTTCTTGATTATTATGGTAGTCATATTTATAAAAAGAATTTATTAAAAAAAGATTATATAAATTCAGGAGTTTTACTTTTAAATATGAAATTAATAAGAGAAACTAAATTATTTGAAAAGTGTAGAATTATGTGTAGAGATGTAAAAAGATTACTACCAGATCAATCTGCTCTTAACAAATATTCAACAAAAAAGTTAATAGTATCAAGAATTTATAATGAACAAAAGCAAGAGAATGATGAAACTGTATTTAGACATTTTAGTACAACATTTAAATTTTGGCCAAGAATTAGAAAACAAACTATAAAGCCATGGCATATTGATAAATTACATGAAGTTTTAAAAGTACATAGTTTTGATGATATTTTAGAAGAATATAAAAAAGTTTTAGAAAGGATGAAATAATGAAAACAATACCCATATTTTTTACAATAGATATAGAATATGCTCCTTTTCTTTCAGTAGCAATAGAATCATTAATTGATAATGCTTCAAAAGATTATAATTATAATATTCATGTGATATATGAAACTATAACAGATGATATAATTCAAAGATTAAAAAAATTAGAAACAAATAATGTAAAAATTATATTTACTAAAATGAAAGATAAATTAGAAAGTATTACTAATAGAAAAGAAAATTTACTTAGAAAAGATTTATTTACTTTAACTATATATTTTAGAATTTTTATTCCTTTTATGTTTCCGGAATATGATAAAGCTATTTATATAGATAGTGATACTTGTATTAATGCTGATATTAAAGATTTATATAATATAGATTTAAAAGATAATTTATTTGGAGGATGCACTGATATATCTTGTAAAGATAATAAAATATTATGTGAATATTTTAAAGAAAATGCTGGTGTAGAAATAAATGAATATATAAATTCAGGTGTTCTTTTAATGAATATGAAAAAATTAAGAGAAGTAAATTTTGAAAAACATTTTTTATATTTATTAAATAAATATCATTTTGATACAGTATGTCCTGACCAAGATTATATTAATGCTATGGCTTATGGTAAAATTCTTCTTTTACCAAATGAATGGGATGCTATGCCTACAAATGGATCTTTAGTTTTTGATAATCCTAAAATAATACATTATAATTTATTTTTTAAACCTTGGCATTTTGATAATGTTGACTATGAAGAATATTTTTGGAAATATGCTAATAAATCATTATTTAAAGATGAAATTTTAAAAGAAAAAGAAAACTATACAAAAGAAGATCAAGAAAAAGATAAAGAAGGATTAGATGTTTTAATAAATAGAGCATCTCAAATTATTAAAAATGATATAACTTTTAAAAAAGTATTTGAAAGTGGAATAGAAAAAAGGATTTAGATATTATGATAATAGGTGGTAGTAAAAAAGAAGTAATTAAAAATATAAAAAGAAATATAGAAAATAATGAATTAAATAAAAAAGTAGAAGTAAATGATCCTGTTTTAAGTGATAAAGAAATAGAAGATGCTTTAAATAAATTTTATAATTTAAGAAAACATAAAATATTATATTTTTTTGAAAATAAATTTGCATATTTAATTGTTAATTTAGTAGAGAAAAAAATAAATAAATCAATTGAAATAGAAGGATTAGAAAATATTAAAGATATAAATAGTGGTGCTATAGTTACAAGTAATCATTTTAATCCTTTAGATAATTTAAATATTAAGAAATTGATAAAAAAACGTTATAAAAAGAATGTTTATATAGTAATTCAAGAAACTAATCTTAAAATGGGTGGAATTATTGGATATTTAATGAATAGTTTAAATACTATACCAATATGTAAAAGTCCTAATTATATAATTAATACTTTTAAACCAGAATTAAATAAAATTTTAAAAAATAATAATTATGTATTAATTTATCCTGAAGAAGAAATGTGGTTTAATTATAGAAAACCAAGACCTTGTAAAAGAGGAGCATATCTTTTTGCAGCTGAAAATAATGTTCCTATTATATCTTGTTTTGTTGAAATACAAGATACTCTTAAAGAAGATAATGAAGAATTTAATGAAGTTAAATATATTGTTCATGTATTAAAACCTATTTATCCTGATTCATCTAAATCAATAAGAGAAAATAGTAAAATTATGGCAGAGCAAGATTACAAACAGAAGAAAGATGCTTATGAAAAATTTTATAAAACTAAATTAGATTATAAATTTTCATTTAATGATATCGCAGGATTAAAAAAGAAAAATTAGAGTTTTAATTTTTCTTTTTGTATGTTATATATTCATAAGTATTTAATTTACTTCTTTCTTTCATTGTATTATAAACTTTATCATGTAAATTTATAATATTTTCTTTTTTATTTAAAAGAGTATCTATAGTAAATGGACCATCTATATATATTGTTATATTTGGTTTTTTAAAAATTTTTGATTTTGAATAAGTAGTAGTAGATGTAAATACTTTCTTTTTATTTTCATATGGAAAATGAAAAGATGTATTAGGAAACTCTCTTATAAAAGTTGCATAAGGCCATAAATGAGCTTCCGGATATATTATAATAGGATTAGATTTATTAACATGATAATTTATAGATTCTTTAAATTTAATCATATCATGTATATTATTAGGAATAGGTAATGCCCCTGCAATTGGTAATATTTTTCCTAAAATTGGAATACCTAAATTAGATGAACTACAAATAATATAAGGATGTTTAGAAAAACAAATTAAAAATGGATTAAAAACATCACCTAACATTTGAGTATGATTACAATATAAGAAATATCCTTTTTCTTTTTTTAATATCTTTTTATTTTTAATTTTAACGTGTAAGAATAATTTACAATAAATAAATGAAAATAATATAACAAAAATATAAACAAAAAAAGAAAGTATTTTATAAAATATATTAGTATGAATCCATTTATAATTACTTTTAAGTTTATAATCTTGATTTTTAGATTTGACTAAATCATCATCTAAAGAACTATAATAATATATTTTTTTCATTATATTCTCCTTTAAATATTAGAATTAACTAAAAACATTATATCATAATTTAGGCATTAATTATTTTAATTTTTTTAACATATAACTAAAATAAATAGACAATTAATACTAATACTTGATATAATTAATTAAGAATGTGTATACTGAAATCAAAAAAAGTTTTATTTAGATTATTTAATTTGATCGTCAGTGTCGACCAAATTAATTTAAACACTTTAAAATCTAATTATAAATGGATTAAATAACAAATATACTGATAATATTTTTGAGAGTATAAAACATTTAGATGATTATGGAAACGAATATTGGTATGCACGCGATTACAAAAAGCATTAGACTATAAAGAATGGAGAAATTTTATAAAAGTAACAGATAAAGCAATTATATCATCAAATAATAGTATTTCAAATAAGGAAGATTGGGTTGTTGAAGTCAACAAGCCAATAAAATTGGTAAAGGAAAAATTAATGAATATCAACTTTCTAGGTAATTAATTAGAAAAGAATTAAGAAAAGTGATTATTTCCAAAATGGAAAATACCACTCAATATAAAAAATATAGATTGCAAATGAAATAATGAATAAAAGAGAATATAAAGTATAGTTAAAGTTACCGAGGATTCCTCGGTAACTCATTAGATTAAAAATTTATAAACTAAAATTTATAATTTTGATGATATATAGCATTTATATAATCAAAATTTTAAAGTGTTCAAATCTGAACATTTTAGATTATAATTGCTAATTTAAACCATATAAATAAAATAATAATATGATTTAATAGTTTCAGATTTTGATAAAATTCATAAAAATGTTAAAATAATAATAGAAATTGAAAAAGTGATAAAAACAAATTATAAATTTTAAAAAAGAAGAAATAATGATTTTATAGATAATATGAATGAAGACAAATTAATTGCCAATTTATTTAGAATAATGAAAATGAATTGGATAAAAATGCAGTACGTTCCAAAATGGAACATACTGCTGAAGATGGAAAAAAATATCAAATAGAATATTATAATTTAGATGCAATAATTTTTAAATATTTCGTATTTTTATTGAGTAATGATTAAAATATTTAAAAATTAGTAAGATTATAGTAATTTTAGTGAAATTTATATTAAAAATTAGAAAGGTGATTACGATATTTAAGAACATATGCAAGGAGATAAAAAATGAAAAAATTAGAAGAATAAAATAATTTATTAATATATAAAAATAAAGATGGTAATATAGTTGTTGATGCAATCTATAAAGATGAAACTCTATGGATTACCCAAAAAAGAATGTCTAAAGTTTTTGATTGTTCTACTGATAATATATCATTGCATTGAAAAAATATATTTAAAGAAATGAACTTGATAAAACTTCAACTTATTCCGAAATGGAATTAGTTCAATTAGAAGAAAATAAAAGCTAGAAATAAAGAGATGAAGGAGTAATGATTTTAGATGAGTATAATTACAAGTGCCAGTCGTAATTAATTATTGATAACGATTTAATTAAAAATAAATGCAAAGGAGATGAAAAAATGGCAAAAGATTTAATTATAAGAAGCAGTAGTGCTGAGTTTATTATTTTTGAAAGACAAACGCATGATAAAGGAATTCAAGTTCGATTTGAAAATGGAGATTTGTGGTTGACACAGAAAGCAATTGGAGAATTATTTAACACAACAAGAAATAATATAACAATGCATATTAATGAAATATATAATAGTTATGAATTGGATGAATCTGCAACTAGTAAGAAATTCTTACTAGTTCAACACGAAGGAAATAGGCAAGTAAAAAGAAATGTTCAATATTATAATTTGGATTTGGTAATATCTATTGGTTATAGAGTAAATTCGGATAGAGCAATTCAATTTCGTAGATGGGCTACTAATATATTAAAAGAGTTTTCTAAAAAGGGATATATTATTGATAAAAAAAGAATGGAAAATGGAGCTTTCTTTGATGAAGACTATTATGAATCATTACTTGCT
>CANRCA010000002.1 GCA_947628985.1 uncultured Bacilli bacterium
TGTTCCTAGTACTGGATCTGCTCCATGTAATTCACTATCTACATATTTTGTTTTTACTTCTTCTCCTTCTTCTATTGATGTTCCATCACATGCTGTTAATCCTACTCCTTCTTGTCTTGTTTCACTTTTTATTTTCTTATTACTTTTACTATTTCCTATATCATCTCTTTTTATATCACTTGCATTTGTTTTTATAATTTGGTAATTATTATCCATTACTTGTATACTTGTAATTTTTCCATCTTGAGATAATTGTACCTTATATTTTAGATTACTTTTAGCGTCTATATCTAATGGATTAGATACATTATCAAAACATGTTTTATTATTATTTGTTAATGAATTTGTTACATAGGCCTGCTCTGATGCTCTTAATATATTTTGTACTTCATTTACAAATACATTTTCTCTTGCATTCCTATATAAATTTAATATATTTGGTATTGCTATTAAAACTAGTATTGCTAAGATTGCAATAACAGCTAATAATTCTACCAATGTAAATCCATTTTTCTTTTTCATATATAATACACTCCTTCATCTACGCTACTAAGAAAATTATATATATATATATGAAAAGTCAAGAAAAATCGCTTGTTTTGAAATGAAATTTGACATAACAAAAAAAAGAAAGTTTTCACTTTCTATCTAATATTTTTTATATCACTTTTTTAATAAAAGTCAATTAAAAAGACTGACAGACCGAAGTCTTTGTCAGCTCTAAACTCAAATGTATTGTATAATATTTATTTACGTTTGTCAATACCCTTTATCATTTAAAATGAATCTATATTTACTTTTACTTTATTTTTTCCATCATTGTAAGCTTTTGCTTGTATTAATGTTTTAATACTATTAGCTATTTTTCCTTTTTTACCAATAACACGACCCATATCACTTTCTGATACTATTATTTCAATTACGTCTTCATCATCAGTATTAAATTCTTGTACTTTTACTAAATCAGAATCTTTAACTAATTTTTTAACAATTAATTCTGAAAATTCTACCAAATTCATTATTTATTTTTTTTAGAATTATGGAATTCTTCCATAACACCTACTTCACTTAAAATATTTTTAGCTGTATCTGTAGGTTGAGCTCCTTCTTTAAGCCATTTTAATGCAGATTCTTTATTAACTTTATATTTATCTGCTTCTAATGGCATATAAGTTCCAATAGATTCAATTACATTTCCATCTCTTTTAGATCTAGAATCAGCTACTACTAAACGATAGTAAGGTCTTTTTTTAGCACCCATTCTTTTAAGTCTAATTTTAACTGCCATAAAAATATCTCCTTTCTTTTTTATAATATTACAATAAAAAAAAAGATATGTCAACCTTTTTTTGTTTACACATCTATTTTTATGCATTTTCTCTCATAAATTCTTCATATTCAGCCATTATTTTTTCTGGTTTACCTTCTTTTTTAATAAGGCCATCATGTAACCATATAACTCTATCACATAAATCAACTAAAGTATTTGTACTATGAGAAACAATTACAACTGTTCTATTTGAATCACTTATTAACTCTTTCATTTTATTATAACTTTTTTCTTTAAAATGTATATCTCCTACACTTAATACTTCATCTATTAACATAATATCTGTTTCTAAAATTGCTGTTATTGAAAATGCTAATTTTGAATACATTCCACTTGAATAGCTTCTAACAGGTCTATTAATAGCGTCCCCTAATTCAGAAAATTCTATAATATCGTTTATTTTTTCATCTATTTGTTCTTTATTATATCCAAGTAGCATACCTGATAAATAAATATTTTCATAACCTGTTAATTGTTTTTGAAAACCTACTCCAATTGAAAGTAAAGATATAGAGTTTCCATGTAAATTAATACTTCCTTTATCTGGAGAAAATATTCCAGAAATTGCTCTTAATAATGTAGATTTACCACTACCATTTTTACCACAAATTCCAAGTATTTCCCCTTTAGGTACTTCAAAAGTTACTCCTTTAACAGCCTTGAAAATCTTTCCACTACCTTTATTTTTGAATCCTTTTTTTAATGAAAAACGATTCATATCTCTATAATACACATGTAAATCATTTACACTAATTGCAATTTCTTTATTTTTCATTTCATCACCTTCACATATGTATTTTCATATTTATAAATAGTTTTAATACCAAGAACAGAAATTAATACACCTACTATAAACCATATTAATGTCCACATTCCCACTATTCCACTTTTATATATTAATACATTTCTTAAATTATATATAATATTTGCTATTGGATTTAAATCAAGTAATATTGTTCTATAAACAACATTATGAATTCTTGTACTTAAATCATAGAAAACTCCAGTTAAATAAAATATCATTCTAAGAGCAATATTTACTAAATTACTTAAATCTTCTGCAAAAACTCCAAAATGTAAAATGAATGTACAAACTCCAAATGTAAATACAATTAATGTTAATATAATTGGGAAGAACCATAATACATTCCATGTAATTGGTACCTTATAGAATATCATAAATAAAATTACTAATAAGAATGAAACAAACATTTTAAATAAGTTTACTCCCATTTTTACCAATAATAATACAAACTTAGGTAAATATACTTTAGTAACAGTATCTCTATTTGTACTTACAAGTTTTACACTTACAACTACCATTTTATTAAAGAAATTCCACGCACTAAGTCCAATAAATACAAATATTGGATAGTATTCTACATTTGATTTAAATACAACTGCTCCAATAAACATATAAATAAACATAAAAGCAAGAGGTTCTAGTATCATCCATAACCATCCTAAATATGAATTTATTACTTCAGTTTTTAACTCTGCTTTTGTTGCATATAAAATATAATTTTTATATTTTTTTAAATCTTTTATAAATCTTTTCATAAAGACTCCCATCTCATAAATTTTATCATATAAATTTTATTTTGTAAAATTTATGTTCTATTTTTTTATATAACCTCTTATATATGGGATTATTACCCAATAAGTAATACTAAAATGTTTACTTTTAATATGAGTATCAAAATAAAAATTTTCTTTCCATAAGCTATCAAATTTATTTAAAAATTTATATGAATCTTTTATAAATTTATATTTTCTAAATAATAATCTAAATTTTACGTTAGTCCTAAATCTTACAAAGGTATGTTTAATAGCCAAAAAAGTTAAATACTTTTGTGGTATATAATTATTGTAATATTTTTTTAATTCATTCATAACATCAAATAATTGATTATATTTTTTAGAAAATCCTTGTGTTACTGAACTTTCATCATCTCTTAATCTATAATAATATAATGGTTCAAATACTTTAACTATTTTATTTGCATGTTTAAATGCTTTATATGTAAATAATAAATCTTCAAATATAGTATAATTTTCAAAACTTATTTTATTTTTATCTATTAATTCTTTTTTAAAAATATGAAGCCAACAATAAGAAGCAGATTCACATAAAATATTTGGTTTTTTTAATATATTTGAATCAAATACATCATTATTTTTTACTTTTAATGATTCAATTTTTCCATTATATACTTTATTGTAACCACATTCAACAATATCAGCATTTTCATTAATAGCTTTATTATATAGTTTTAAGAACATACTATTTGATACATAATCATCACTATCTACAAATCCTATATATTCACCTTGTGCCATACTAAGGCCTATATTTCTAGCATTACTAACTCCTTTATTAGGAATAGATTTATATTTTAAAATTTTAGGATGTTTTTTATTAAATTCTTTTATAATATCCAAACTATTATCAGTTGATCCATCATCAATAACAATAATTTCATAATCTTTAATAGTTTGTTTTAATAATGAATTTAAACATTCTTTTAAATATTTTGATGTATTATAAACTGGTACTATTATACTTAATTTCATATTTCCTACCTTATTTTAATTTTAATATTTCTTTATATACTCTTTCGCAATTATTATGGTCAGTATATTTAAATGTATTTTCTATTCTTTTAATATATTTTTGAGGATTTTTACAATCATTTTTAATTAAATTAATTATTTCATTTTTTAAAGAATCATAATCATAAACTACTTTTCCAAAACCATCTTTTTCATGATTAAAATATCCTTTATTACAAATATGTCCTTTATAAAATTCTTCTTTATCAAAATGATTATAAATTAATGGCTTTTTTAAATATGCAAAATCATAAGATATAGATGAATAATCTGTAACTAATAAATCATTATGATTAAATTCATATTGGTAATTAGGATTTTCTATTATTTCTACATATTCATTTAATTTAAAATCTTTTAATTGATTTTTTAAACTATAATGTAAGAAAAATTTAATTTTATAATTATATTTTTTCAATATATTTATAAATTCTATATCATTAAATAATTTATTATAAAATTTATAATAATTTGAATTAATAAAATTTGGATTATATAAACGTTCTTGTTCACCTGGTTTAATTTGAGGTGCAAGGTATGCTCTCCATGTTGGAGCAATTAATATTGAATGATACTTTTTATCTTTATTAGTTAAATAATCATATCTAGGAAATCCAGTTAATTTTACTACATTTTTATCATATCCATATTTTGGATCATTAATAATTGATTGATATTCTATATTTAAAGTTGTAATAAACATATCAAATGGTAAGTTATGTTTATTTAACCAATCTGACATATCATTTCCTGTAATTCCATGTTGTAAAAATATAAATTTAAAATTTAATAAATTTGACATATAATCATTAGATTTTCCAAAACAAGAATAAACAAATTTATCAGCATGAGATGAAATAATTTTATCACATAATGTAAACATTACTTTATATTTAAAAGTATCAAAATTTAATACTTTAGCAAATGCAGAAATTCTTTTTTCATCAACAGATCCTTTATTAATAGCATAATAAAATTTAATATTTTTATTATTTACTTTATTTAAATATTTAAGAAAGGCTTCTGCATTATCACCTGCTTTATCTTTTCTATCACATAAAATCCATATTTCTTTTTTACCTTTAAACATTTTAGCAAGTAAACAAGCATTTCTATAAATTAATGATTTTAATTTATTTGTTTTTAATAAATATATCTGTAATTTTATTTCACTTATAAATTTTCCTTTTCTTGAAATTATAATATTTCCATTATCTAAACATATATTATATTTACCAATTTGTCTATAAGCATTTTTAAAATTCCCCATTCTAGCCCAATAACTAAATTCTGGTGTTAATTTTATATTTTTATTTTTATATTTTATATAAAAAGATAGGTTATCATTTTTATTTAAAGGAATTTCACAATTAAATTCTAAATCATTTTCTGAATCATTTATAATAGTTTTATTACTAAAAAATAAACGTTTTGTTAATTTTAATTCTGTTTCTTTTCCATTTAAATTGTAGTAAGCTTTAATATTTTTATTATAAATTAATGGTATAAATCCATTTATTAATAATTTATTTTCTTTTATCTTTAATGAACTAATATTAATTTCTAATAAATAATTTTCATTATCTAAAAAATTTATTATTCTATCAAGTGCTTCTTTTTCTGTATAACCTTTTTTTATTAAGCATATTTCTTTATTTATCCATTTTAAATTATGTTGCATTAAAATTATATTATCATTCATTTCATTTATTAATTCTAAAGAATTTTTAATATATTGTTCTTTTTCTTCTAAAGTTAAATTTTGTACTCTATCTAAATTTGTTCCTAATCTAAATTGATAATCATACATAATATAATATAGAACATAATTTTTTAATATTGGAAATTCTTTTTTACATTTTTCTAATATATATTTATATGATAACTCTACAGTTTGAATATACCAATCAGGTTTAAAATCTTTACTTTGAATAGCAGAGTTACCTTCTTTTCTTTTTCTATATAAATGAAGTGATGATGAAATTAATCCTAATTTTGTATTTTTAAATTTAATAAATAATTCACATAAATATTTGGCATCTTCACTATATTTAATTCGCTTATCAAATTTTATTGATTTTGAGACATCAGTTTTTATAAATGCACTTGTTACACTTAATTGAACGTAATCAAAATGTTTTGTAATATCATATATTCCATCTTTATTATTTTCAAATTTATAGTTCATAGAACTAGCATAAGATTTTGAAGCTTCAAAAAATTTTTGTCTAACTCCAATTACTAACAAATCTTTATCACTTAAAAATAAATTATATGCTTTCTTAAAAACATCTTTTTCCCATTTATCATCACTATCTAAAAAATTTATATATTTACCAGTTGCTACTTCTAATCCTTTATTACGAGCTGTTGATACTCCTGAGTTTTTTTGTCTAATATAAATTACATTATCATATTTTTCTTTATATTTTAAACAAATCTCTTCACTATTATCAGTTGAACCATCATTTACTAATATTAATTCTATATTTTTAAATCCTATAGTTTGATTTATAACACTTATAATAGTTTCATCTAAATATTTAGCACAATTATATATAGGAATTACAACTGAAAATAAATATTTCCTCATAACTCACCTCTTTTTTTGCTTAATAAAAGCATATATTTATATTATGCTTTTATTATTATTTTTTATTAATTGTTGTTATTTTTTTTTACTAATTTAGGTGTTGGAATTTGATCTACACCATTTAATTGATTTTGTAGTTTTAAATCTTCTTTTATTTTTGTAGTTGATATTCCTTCTGTTCTTTCTAAGTAAACTAAATCGCAATAATCTCTTAAATATTCAAATTTTTCACTTCCTGCCCAATCACTACCCATAACTACTATATCTACTTGATATTTTTCTACATCATTTATTTTTTGTTCCCAGTTTTCTTCAGGTATTACTAAATCGACATATCTTACAGCTTCTAACATTTTTTTTCTTGTTTCATAATTGTGATAAGTTTTTTTACCTTTAAGTTCATTAAATTCTTCTGTTGATAAAGCAACTATCAAATAATCTCCTAAGGCTTTTGCTCTTTGTAATAATCTAATGTGTCCATAATGTAATAAATCAAACGTTCCATATGTAAGTACTCTTATCATAAAAACTTCCTTTCTTAATCTTTAATTATAATATCTAATACTCTTTTACTAGCATTAGCATCATCTAAATAATTAAATTTTTTATTAAATTTTTCATATTTATTTTTATAATTTTCATAATATTTATCAATATTACTAATTTCATTATATAATTTTTCTTCTGTTTTAACAATAGGTCCTGGTAATTCATCTAAATCTATATAAAAATCTCTCATATTATTTTTATAATCATCAAAATCATACATATAATATAATATTGGTTTCTTTAAATTAGCATAATCAAAGAAAACACTTGAATAATCTGTAATTAATATATCTCCCAATATATATAAATCATTGATATCATCATAATTTGATACATCTATAATAAAACCTTTATATTTAGATAAATCTATTGAAGAAGATACTAAATAATGAGTTCTAAATAATATAACGTAATCCTTTTCAAATTTTTTTCTAAATTTATCAAAATCAATTCCTAATTTATAAGTATATCCCACACCTACTTTATATTGATCATCTCTCCATGTTGGAGCATATAATATAATTTTTTTATCTTTAGGTATATTTAATTTTTTCTTTAAACTATCTACATATTTAGAATCATATTTAAATAAAGCATCATTTCTTGGATATCCTTGTTCTATAATACATTTTTCTTTTCCAATTTCTTTTAAATTAAATGCACTTATAAATTTTTCAGTACAAAATCTTGAAGGTGATAACATATATTTATATCTTCTAGCATCATATTCATAAGTATTTTTCCATTCTTTAACACTTTTAGTTGCATTTTTACCTTTAACTTTAATATCAAATCCTAATCTTTTAAGTGGTGTTCCATGCCAACATTGAGTATATACTTGATTTTCTTTTGGTTTTAAATAATCAGGAAGTCTAGAAGGTGTAAACCAATATTTTGCTTTTGCATATGTTTTTTTATATTCTACTGAATTATATTTAACTATAGTTGTTCTATCATTTTTTTCTAAATATTTAAAATCTTCTGGATTTCTAAATGCCCATACAAATTTATAATCTTTATATTTTTTATTATTTAACATTTCTAAATATAATGCTTTTGGACTATCACAATACTTTCTTCCATTAAAAGATTCAAAAACACATAGTTTATCATCAACATTATATTTTTTATAATATTTTTTATATTCATGAGATTGTTTTAATAAATTAACTTTATATGCGATTGGTCTTAATATTGGATTTCTTAAAGCAATACCTTTAATAACTTTTACTACTTTACTCATGATTCACCTCTTTCAAATTATTTATAATTAAACTAACTATTTTCTTTGTAGATGTTCCATCTTGAACATCAATATATTTATCTTTATATCTTTTTAATATATTCATATCGTATTTATCTTTAGATAAAAAATCAGATAATTCTGATGCGTTTTCAAACACACAACCTTTCATTTCTTTATATAAATCTATATTTAATCCATTTTCTTTCTTATATTTATCATAATCATATACATAATATAAAGTTTTTTTATTTATACTTGCTGCTTCAATAGCAATTGCTGAATAATCTGTAATAACATAATCACTTACACAAAGTAATTCCAAAGCACTAAATTCATCACAAGTATAAACTTCTTTATTTAATTTTAAATCTTGATTAGCATGAGATTTAATTATTAAATTAAATTTATTTTTATCTATACTATTTATAAGATCTAATGTATTATCACTTTCATAATTTCTAAAAGTTGGAGCATATAATATATTTTTTTTATTTTTAAGTTCTTTATATTGTTTTAAAATTTTATTTTTAATTTCATCTTCATTATTAATTAAATAATCTATTCTTGGTAATCCATAATTCAAAAAAGATGATTCATCATATCCAAATGCTAAAGCAAAATATTTAGTCATTTCTTTACTTCCTGAAATTATGTAATCATAATTAGCATGAATATTTAAAATTTTTGATGTCTTTTTATCTCTTCCTAAATTATATGATAATGATTGACAACCAAATTTTTTAATAGCACCCATTGAATGCCATATTTGAATAATTTTTAATGATTTTTTATGTTTTACAGAAGATACAGCTATAGTAAAAGAATCTGTTACACATACTTTAGCATTAGCAAGATTAGATAAACACTTTAAAGTATAAATAACATTACCTAAAATACCATCAGAAAATTTAACTATTCTTCTACATAAAAATACGCATTCAATATTTTTATTTTCTTTTAATAATTCTTTTTCTAATAATTCAAAATCTAATGTTTTTTTATTACTTAATCTACTTATAAAAACAACTTTATTATAATTAGTTTTTTTTATTTTCATAAAAGTATAAACAAAATTACATGTAAATTTAATTATATAATTAATAAAACTCATTCTACCTCCTGAATTATCTAAATTAATTATATAATATTATACTAATTATATCAAGTTTTAAAAAAGCCAATGTTAATTTTTAGTTATTAAAAATTTATATATATCATTTTTATCTTTTGTTCCATTTATAATATCATGTATTAAATTAATAATAGGTATTTTAACTTTCTTTTTTCTTACTAATTTATGAATTGATTCTAAAGTATACATACCTTCTACAGTAGTATTTTTTAAATAGTTGTCTATTTCTTTTTTGCTAGCACCACTACCAATTAAATATCCAAAACTAAAATTTCTAGATATTTCTGAAGTACAAGTCATTAAAATATCACCAAATCCTGCATAAGATAAAATTGTTTTTTTTCTTCCTCCTAATGCATATATTAATTCTTTTATATCATTTATACTTTCAGTTAAAAATAATGCTCTTGTAGAATCTGTTACTTTCATACCTTCTAGCATACCAGATGCGATAGCTATAACATTTTTAATACTAGCACATATTTCTACTCCTACTATATCCCTACTTCTTCTAAATCTTACTTTATCATTTTCAAAAGCATTTCTTACTGTTTCTTCTACTTTATTACTTTTAGTTGCTAAAGTAAGTCCAATAGGAACATCTTTAATAATATCATAAGCAAAAGTAGGTCCAGATATAATAGCATAACTATTTTTACAAATACTAGTAAATACATCATGTAAAAATCTACATGTACCTCTTTGTATACCTTTTGTTGCAATTACAACAGGTACTTTTTTATCAATAAATTTATTCATTTTTTTAGTAGTTTCTTCAAATGCAAAAGCTGGTACAGATATTATTACTAAATCTGTATCAGTTAAACTTTCTTTTAAATCATTTGTTATTACAATTTCTTTTGGTATTTTATATCCTTTTAATTTAGGACTTTTTCTTTTTGAATTTAATTCTTTAGTTTCATTTATATCAAAAGACCATACTACTACACTATTTTTATTTTTATTTAATATACTTGCAAGTGCAAAACCATAAGCACCAGCACCTAATATAGTTACTCTCATATTTCACATCCTAAAATTTATTTTTTCTTTTTACTTGTACTTCTATCAAATATAATATCAGTTTTTAATATTAAATATAAAACAATAAATACAAGTAATACATAACATACTATTAACTCTTTACGATCTCCTAATGTATAAAATATTGTTGTTATAGAAAATAATATATTAATTGCATATATCATTAATAAAGTACTCTTTTTATCAAATTTTTTTAATAATTGATGATGAATATGTTCCCTATCAGCATGATCTATTTTTTGTCCTTTTAATTTTCTTCTTAATATAGCAAATAATGTATCCATAATTGGAATTGCTAATATTAAACAAGGAATAATTAATGATGTTAATGTTGTAGTTTTAAATCCTAATAAAAATATTACTGAAATCATTAATCCTAAAAAAGTACTACCAGCATCTCCTTGATATATTTTAGCAGGTGGAAAATTATGTACTAAATATCCTAAAGTACTACCAAGCATTATTAAACTTAATATAATATCAAGGCCTCCAAATTTATTTAAAATAAATCCAATAATTGCTATAGTTAAAAAATATATTGATGAAATACCTGCACAAAGTCCATCTAACCCATCAATTAAATTAATCGCATTAATTATACCAACAATTATTATAATTGATAAAAGTGATGAAAATATTCCAAAATTTATATTAATACCAAATATAGATGCTTTTGTTAATTTAAGTCCTCCATAAAATACAATTATCATAGCTACTATTATTTGTACTAATAATTTATATTTATTTGGCATTGGTGTTTCATTTTTAGTCATATCATCAAATAAGCCCAGTAACATAATTAAGAAAGATGATATTAATATAGATAACATTAAATTATTTTGTGGTGCAAAAAGCATATATCCAAGTAAAAATGAAAGAAATATTCCTATACCACCTAATAAAGGAACTGGTTTAGTTTGTATTTTTCTTTCATTAGGTTTATCATAAATATTTAAAAATATAGCTACTTTTTTCATTAAATAAACAAATATTAATGATGCTAAAAAGCATACACTTACTATTAAAAAAATATTATGTCCATTTACAAAAAAATCCATTTTTTACCACGTCCTAGAAATATTATAAAACAAATAATTAATTTTTTCTATAAAACTATGTAAAGTATTAATAATTATAATGAAAAAACATATTATCTTTGATATAATTATTAAAGATAGAAAGGAGTATAGAATGAGAAAAAATATTTTTCTATATATATTATTTACAACTATTTTATTTTGTATTCCTTTATACATTAAAGCTGATTATGATGCAGTTATTAATGGAAGTGATGTAAGAATTAGAAGTGGTGCTACTACTAATAGTAAAATTTTATATTCAGTTAATAGTAATACAGCACTAACTGTCGTAGATAAAACTTTATATGAAGGAGATGGATGTTCTTCTAAATGGTATAAAGTAATATATAAAAATAAAACTGGTTATGTATGTAGTAAATATATTAAATTTGTTAATAATTCTTTAGATGGAATTAATGTAACTGGATGGACTGCAAGAGTAAATGCAAATAATGTTTCTGTTAGAAAAAGTACTTCTACTTCTTCTACTTCATTAGATACTTTAACACTTGGAGTAAATGTTACTATTTTATCAACAGAAAGTGCAAGTAATGGTTGCTCTTCTGGTAAATGGCATAAAATTCAATATTATGGAAATAAAACTGGTTATATATGTTCTTCTTATGTAACATCAAAAAGTGATATAACTAGTAGTGACGCAAGTTATGAAAGTACACTTAGAAGTGCAGGATTTCCTGATAGTTATATTCCATATTTAACATATTTACATAATAAATATCCTAATTGGAATTTTGTAGCAAAAAATTTAAATAAAAGTTTTTCAACAGCAGTTAGTTCTGAAGAAGGAAAATGTTATATGCAAACTACAAATGATAGTTATAGAACTTCTAATAAGCCTGCTGAATCAACTACTTGGTTTAAAGTAAACTCTGCAGTAATAGCATTTTATATGGATCCTAGAAACTGGCTTAATGAAGAGCGAATATTTATGTTTGAAAAATTAGATTATGATAGTAATTTTGAAAGTAGTTATCCTAGTTTAGTAAAATCTATATTTGGTAATGGAAAATTATCAGATGACTTATATACAAATGCTATATTTAATGCAGGTAAAACAAATCATATAAATCCTGTTTATATAGCAAGTAGAATTAGACAAGAAGTTACAGAAAATGGAAATGATTCTACTAATGGAGTTGAATTTAAATTTGGTGATGAAACTTATAGTGGATATTATAACTTCTTCAATATCGGAGCATTTGAAGATACAATTAATGGTGTTAAATATAATGCAGTACATAGAGGGCTACTATATGCAGCTAAGTTAGTAGATAAAGATGGTAATAGAAGTCTTTGGAATGATGTACAAGTTGCTATTACTGAAGGAAGTTCATTTTTAGCAAATGGATATGTAACTAAAGGTCAAGGAACTATATATTATCAAAAATTTAATGTTAGTCCTGATGCTTATTATGATAGTTATACTCATCAATATATGACTAATATTCAAGCACCTGCTACTGAAGGAAATAAAACATATAGTTCATATAAAAGTAAATCATTATTAAATGAATCATTTATATTTGAAATTCCAGTATATAATAATATGCCAGAATACACTTCGCTTCCAAATGTAGGAAATTCAAATAATAATCTTAAATCATTAGAAGTTGTAGGATACTCTCTTTCTTCAGAATTTGATAGTGATGTATTAACTTATGAAGTATGGATTCCATCTTCAGTAAACAAAGTTACAATAAAAGCAAGTACTGAAAATTCAGCATCTACTTTAGAAGGAACTGGAGATTATGAACTTGTAAATGATGATACAGATATAACAATAACAGTAACTGCTGAAAATGGAACAGTTAAAAAATATATAGTTTCAATTAGAAGAGTAAATGATTCAACAACAGTAGATAATGTAGTAAAAGCAGCTAACTTAAATGTAAATGGAAATTATGTATTAAAAATAAAAAATAAAACAACAGTTTCAAGTTTCAAAAGTAGTTTAATATCATCTGGTGCTAAAGAAATAACAATTAAAAATTCAAAAGGAACTGTACTTAGTGATAAAGATTATGTAGCAACTTCTTCTACTTTAACAATTAGTACTCTTCTTGAAAATAAAACATACACTTTAGTAGTAAATGGGGACACATCTGGTGATGGTCAAATTACTATTTTAGATTTATTACAAATTCAAAAATATATAAAAGGTTCTGGTAATTTATCAGCCCCTTCTCTTCTAGCAGGAGATACTTCTAAAGATAATAAAGTTACTATTCTTGATTTACTTCAAGTTCAAAAACATATTAAAGGTGTAAAATCATTATAATAAAAGGAGAATGATATGAAAAAATTATTTAAAAAATTTAACATTTTATTAACTACTCTATTATTTATGTTTATAAGTATTGGTGCTCTTAATGCAGCAAGTGCTTCAATTAGTATATCCTCTTCAACAAGTAAGGTTGTAATTGGAAATACATTTACTGTAACAATTAAAATTTCATCATCTGCTGCGCTTGGATCTTGGGAATTTACACCAAGTTATGATACTAGTAAATTTAAATTAGTATCTGGTGAAACTCCAGTAGTTGATTACTCTAGTAATTCAAGTACTAAATCTAAATCTTATACTTATAAATTTAAAGCAATAGCTACTGGTAGTGGTAAAATAACAGTTAAAAGTTATGGAGCATATGGATGGGATGAATCAAAATTATCTATGTCTGTTGGTTCTAAACAAATAAGTATTATTACACAAGCAGAATTAGAAGCATCTTATTCAAAAAATAATAATTTAAAAAGTTTATCAGTTGATGGACTTAAATTAAATGAAACATTTAAAAGTGATACTTTAAATTATACAGTTGATGCAGATTCTAATACAACAAATATTAATATAAAAGCAAGTGTAGAAGATTCAAAATCAACTGTTAGTGGTACTGGTACTCAAAGTGTATATGAAGGTGAAAATAAATTTTTAATAACAGTTACTGCTCAAAATGGTAGTACTAAAACTTATACATTAATTGTTAATGTAGTTGACCCTAACCCTATTGAAGTAACAATAGATGATAATAAATATACAGTTGTAAAAAGAGAAAGTATTTTAGAAACACCAGAAAATTTTGAAAAAACAACACTTACTATTAATGAACAAAATGTACCAGCATTCTATAATGAATTAAATGATTTTATGGTAGTTGGATTAAAAGATAATGAAGGTGAAATAAGTTTTTACTTATATAATCAAAATAATAATACATATACTAAATATAATGAAATAAAATTAGATCAATTAAATATATATCCATTAAGTATAGATAAAACATTTGATGAATCATATATTAAATCTACTACAATTATAAATGATGTAACATTTGAATCATTAAAAATGAAAAATAGTGATTACTCAATAATACATGCACAAGATTTATCTACAGGAAAAGATAACTATTATAAATATGATAGTGAAACAAATACAATGATTAGATTTACTGAAGAAGACACTGAACCTTATAAAAAAGATATAAAAGATTATAAAGAAATGATTATATTCTTAGGAATAGAAAGTATATTAATAACACTTATATTAATATGTATATTATTCTCAAATTTGAAGAAAAATAAAAAAAGAGATACTAAAGATGATATAAAAAATGATAAAATAGATTTAACAAACGAAAAAGAAGAAAAAAAGAAAGAAGAAAAAGAAATAGAAGAAGAAAAAACAAATAAAAAAGATAAAAAACAAAAAGATAAGAAGAAAGATAGAAAGAAAGTGTCAGTAGATGAAGAAGAAAAAGATAATTAAATTATTACTTAGCCTATTTTTAATAATAATTAATTTACTTTCAATAGCTATTTTTAGTTATGTATTAATATTATATAAAGGTGTTGAAACATTTTATAGATTATATGGAATAGTTATATTAGTATATCTATTCTTATTTCTTTCTTATTTATTACTTAGAAGTATTAAAAAGAAAAAATTTATTAGTTTTATATTACCAGCATTTATTACAATAATATTAATATTAGTTGAAGTAACTGGTTCTTATTATTTAAATAAAGTATATAAAACAATTAATAATTATAGTAATACTAATAATACTTACTACTCTTCTCTAGTTACATTTAATAAAAAATTTAAATCAGAAAAAGATTTAAAAGATAATACTATTGGTATTGTAAATGATACAAATGATATTGAAGGAAATATCTTACCATTAGAAATAATTGATGATTTAAAATTAGAAGATAATAATAAAATTGTTAAATATGATTCTACTATGGAATTATTACATGCGCTTAAGAATAATGAAGTTGATGCTGCTTTCTTTAGTTCAAACTATATTGATATGTTTTATTCAGTAGAAGGTTTTGAAAATATTGAAGAAGAAAGTGTTGAATTATATAAAACATCTAAAAAATATGAATCTAAAGAAGAAATAGCAAGTACTACAAGTTCATTAAATGAACCATTTACAATGCTTTTTATAGGTGTTGATTCATCAAATGATGGTGTTACTTCTGGTTATAATGCAGATGTATTATTACTAGCAACATTTAATCCTAAAACCCTAAGAGCTACTCTTACATCAGTACCAAGAGATATGTATTTAAAAACTGCTTGTTCTAATGGAAGTTATAGAAGAATAAATACTACTACTTGGGGAAGTTCATCATCATGTGCTGTTGAAACAATTGAAAATTTATTTGATGTTAAAATTGATTATTATGCAAAAATTAATTTTAAAGGAGTTGTAAAATTAGTTGATTCTGTTGGTGGAATTGATGCTAATGTTCCATATTCATTCTGTGAACAAAATAGTTCTAGAAAATGGGGTAAAAATACAGTATATGTAGAAAAAGGATTACAACATTTAAATGGTGAACAAGCCTTAGCCCTAGCAAGAAATAGACATAAACCTAATGATGGAAGTAAAACTGGTAAAAATATGGCTAAATATTGCCCTACTTGGACTGATGGTAATAGAAATGATTATACAAGAGGAAAAAATCAAATGAAAGTTATTTTAGGAACAATTAAATCAGCTACTAAATTAACAGATCCTAATAAAGCAATAGATATATTAGAAACTATAAGTTCTAACTTCCAAACTAATGTTAAAACTAAAGATGTATTACCACTTTATAACTTACTTAAATCAATAGTTATTTCTGATAGTACTAATTTAATAAATGTACAAAGACTTCAATTAAATGGTTATGATGTTTGGGGAAAAGTATATGAACCATCATCTAAAAGTTATCCTGCTGTTACAATTCCTTATAAAGGAAGTATTAATGATATAAAAGAAGAAATAAATATTAACTTAGGAAATAAGAAAATAGAACCAATTAAAACAATATCTTTTGATTTAAATAAACCATATGAAGATACAGTAATTGGACAATCTAAATATAATGAATCTAGAATAGCTACATTAAAAGATGTATCATCATATAGTGTATCAAATATAAAATCATATGCTTCATCTAATGGATTAAATTTAAAATTTATAGATGTAGATACTAATCAAGAAGTATCAATTAATGATTACACAGACTATTCATTCTATAGTCAAAAAGAACATAAAGATATTATATTAGATCAATTAAGTTCACTTACAATTTATGTTAAAAAGAAAACTATTACAACTGAAGAACCAACATTATAACAACATTATTTATATAATAAATCCTTTCTATATTCCCATAGAAAGGATTTATCTTTACACAAAGTTTTTTACACTTTCAAAAAATGCACCGTATTTTCAAAATATTGTTCATTTTTAAAATATCAAAAAAGAGCGACTACTCACCCTTCACTATATATAAGATTTCATTATCATTTATAATAGTTAATTTTATATTATTTTGATAACCCATATCTTTTTCATATTCATAACTTAATGTAACAATATAAGCATCATATTCTTTTTCATTATAAGTATATTTAGTATCAAGAATATTATCTACATTTACATTACTTACTTTTGGTAATTCTTGATTTCTTTTTCCATCAAGATTACTTTCTACATTTTTATATAATGTTGCTCCCATATTTTCACTAAAATTTTCTTTAATATCTTTATGTAAAAATTCAAGACCACCTATATCAGTACTAGCAAGTTTATTATCAAGAGTAAATACATCAATTACAAATAGTTTAGAGATTAATTTAGCATATTCTTCATAATTTATAGGTTTCTCATTTAAAACACTCTCTAACTCTTTAAAATTATCCTTATATAAAGTACTATCATTTTCACTTAAAGTATAACCATATAAATCTAATGACATTAACTTTTTATTCACAGAAGTATTTTTAATAAAATCATTATATACTTTATAACCTAAAAATCCAAATAATAATATTCCAATAATAACAAAAACTATAATTATTTTTTTACTTTCCTTTTTTTTCATTTATTACACTCTCCTATTCTAGTTTCATATCTTATTAAATCATGTTTTATTATACCATCAGATACCTCTAATATATTATTTGCATATTCTTTTAAATTATCAATATAATCACTACTTATAGGTTCATCATTAAAAGCAATATATTCTTCATTTAAATCACTATAATATACTTTATTAGTAAGTACATTTCCATTTGGAAATACTACTATTTTTTCATTATTACTAAATATATCATGTCCTAATGAATATTTTTCTTCAAATCCAAACATATTTGCAATAGTTGGAAGAACATCATACATACCCATTACATCATCAACTTCTAAATTAAATTCTTCATCATTTGACCATATAATTAAAGGTGTATTTTTAAGTAAATCATAATCATAATTAGTAATTTCAGTATAATTATCATCATTTGAATCTATTTTACCTGTTATATAATCATAATTTATAAGTCTATCAAATTCTTTTTTAGGAAGTCTTGCTTCATGATCACCATAAATAATAAATATTGTATTATCTAATAAATTATTACTTTCTAATTCTTCAAAAAATTCACCTAATGCTTCATCAGCATAATGAGCAGATTTAATATAATTACCCATTTCACTTCCTTCTAAGTAATCTTCATCTAATATTTCATTTCTTACATCAAAGTCTCCATATTTATCTACTGCTTTAAATGGTGAATGATTAGATAAAGTAATAACTGTTCCAAAATATAATTCATGAAGTGATTTAATTTCTTTTAAAATTGGTATAAATTGTTTAAAGAATGACTTATCAGAAAGACCTAAACCAATATAATCTTTATCATTAAAATCAGTTGGAACATAATAGTAATCTTTAGCATAAAAATCTTTATATCCTAAAGTTTCATGCATAGTTTTTCTATTCCAATAATCAGCATCATTTGCATGTGTACTAAATGTATAATAACCAAGATTATTAAAATACTCTGGCATACCCATATATTTTCTATCATAATAATTTACAAATACTGTTCCACTTGATGATGGCATTAAACCAGTTGTTAAAGTAAATTCTGTATCAGAAGATGTACCAATACTTATTTGTGGATAAAATTTACTAAAATATATTCCTTCTTTAGATAATCTATTTAAATTAGGAGTTACTTCTTTATCATTAATTTCAAGATTTATTAAAAAGTTTTGAATACTCTCAGCATGTATAAATATAACATTTTTACCTTTAAATTTATTAGTAAATTCATTTTCTTCTTTCTTTTCATTTTTCCATTTACATGCATAAAAATTTCTATATTGTAATGCAGCACTATCATATCCAGCATAATTATCTATTTTAGGAGTTAAACTTTGTATTAAATCATTAATAGTATAAAAATATAATCCATATTTATTAACAACATATTCTCTATTATAAAGTTTAGTAAATTTATTTATATCACTTTTAGAAAAACTAAATATTAAATAAATTAAAATAATTAAACAAAATACACCACTATATTTAAATATTCTATATTTATTAGATATATTTTCATATATTCTTTTTTTATTAAAATATTTATTTAAAAGTATATATATTATAGGAAATATTAAATATATAAATTGTATTATATGAAATTTAGCAAATAAAGAATCATTTACTTTAGATACCATAGAGGCTGTTGCTAAAAGATTAATTGATATAAATGATTTATAAAATTGATAATAAACAGTATTTGCAATACATAATATACTAAAAAAACAAATCCAAATAAAATAATATTTAAATCTATTTTTAGAATTAACAAAATAACCTAATAAGCCTATTAATATAACTATAAATGCATCAGATAATAATGCTTTTATATAAAAATGTCCATTAATAGTAATTAGTCTTAATAATAAACTTATAAATATTGAAATAATTACAAATGAAAAAAATAATCTATTATTTTTAATAAATTCAATTAAATTATCTTTATATTTACTAATATTCCCTTTCATATATCATCTAGTTAATTATACCATTTATTTATATTTATTTAAAGTAGGTATAAATGATTTTACATATGATAAAAAATAGAAAGATTTTTCACTTTCTATTTATATTTTTATTTACAATCAAGTTCAGGATAACCTGAAGTACCTAATTTCCAATCACATAATGTATATCCAGTTAATCTACTATCTAAGTCAGTTAAATTAATACTATTCTTATTTGTGTTTAATGTACTAACAAAAGTAGCATTCTTCATTTCACTTGATGGTTTTCCTATTACATTTGTTGTATCTGTTGGTTTTGTACCTGTTAATGTATTTAAATAATATACATTTTTATAAGTAGTTGGTATATTTGAATTATTGTTTGTTATAACATTATTTGTTTTTATACTATTTAATCCACCTATATTATATACATTATTTAATGTTATACTTTTTAAATTAATATATAATATACCATTTGCGGTTAATCCACCTGTTGTATTTCCATTCAATGTTATACTTCCTTGATTATAACTATTTAATATTACTGTATTTGTGCTTGTATCTTCTTGATTAGCTGGATTAGAAGCAATTTGACTTCCTACTATACCACTTCCACTAGCAGGATAATTATTATCTATATTTACTGCAATATTGCCTTTATTATAACTATTTAATATCACTATATCCTCATGGTTTATACCCCAACCAGATGTAGCACCAAATAAGCCTCCTATATCAATATAAGAATCCCATGTATCACTTGAACTCAAATTTGCTAAATTATAACAATTATTCATTATAAATCCTGATTGACAATCTCCTACTAATCCTCCTGTTCTATTTCCTCCACTTATTATTCCTTCTTTTTCATTTGATGAATTTGTTATTATACTTGTTTGAGTACTAAAAAAATTTCCTACTAAGCCACCTATACATCTACCAACATTAATACTATTATTACTCGTTATTGTATTTTTATTATGACTATTATTTATAGTTGCTTTACCTTCAACTCGACCTATTAATCCTCCTGCATAAAATGCACTATTACTATCAATTGCTATTTTTCCTGCATTATTAGAGTTTTGAACATTTAATGTTCCGTATATTCTTCCTACTATTCCACCCATATAGGTAGTAGTACTTTCTTTTGTGCTGTTTATTTGTCCGTAATTGTTTGAGTCTTTTATATTTGTTTCATTTGTTTCTGCATTATCTCTTCCAAGAATACCACCTATATTCTGACCTAAATCATTTGTAATATTACCATTATTAGTACTTCTTTCAATAGTTAATTTAGAATTACTATAACCAACTATTCCTCCTGTATTATTACTTCCACTCACTAATGAATTATTTGTACTATCAGTTATGCTAGATGTACCATGTGAACCCCCAACAATACCACCAATACTATAGGAACCAACTTTACTTGTAATATTAACATAATTATGACAATTTTTTATTGTTGAATTATTTATATCTCCTGCAATACCACCTATATTAGCACTTTCAGTTGTTTCTATATTTCCACTTAATGTTAAATTACTTATTGTACTATTTTCTATGTATCCAAATAATCCTATTGAAATTTTTGTTGCATCACTATTTTTTATATATAAATTATCTATTCTATTGTTATTTCCATCAAAATTTCCTTTAAAGTAATTACTACCTCCTCCTATTGGTTCAAATCCACTTCCTGTTGTTACTATATCTTTATTTGTTTCTGCATCTTTATAATTTTCTTCAATATTAAAATCTAAACTATTCATTAATTTAAATACTTTATTTTCAAATGTTTCCCCACCATTTACTCTTTCACTTAATTCTATTAAATCTTCTATGTATTGTATTTTAAATGGATCTTCTTCTGTTCCACTTCCTATAAAATATTCATCTACTGTAGGTTCATCTGGTTTATCTTCTATTTCTTCTCCCTCTTCTATTGATGTTCCATCACATGCTGTTAAACCTACTCCTTCTTGTCTTGTTTCACTTTTTATTTTCTTATTACTTTTACTATTTCCTATATCATCTCTTTTTATATCTGTCCCATTTGTTTTGATTAGTTGATAATTATTATCCATTACTTCTATACTTATTATCTTTCCACTATTAGATAATTCTACTTTATATTTTAAACTTGATTTTGCATCTAAATTTAATGAATTAGTTTTTGAATCATAACATAAATTACTTACATTATTCATTGAGTCTTCTATATATTTTTGTTGTGCTGTTCTTATTATATTTTGTACTTCTTCTACAAACGAATTTTCTCTTGCATTCCTATATAAATTTAATATATTTGGTAGTGCTATTAATACTAGTATTGCTAAGATTGCAATAACTGCTAATAATTCTACCAATGTAAATCCTTTTTTATTTTTCATATATGTCCCTCTTTCTATTTTTCACTCCAATTATATCGTATATATATATATATCAAGAGGATTCATGAATTTTTGACATCAATAAATATTATTTCAATCATAACAAAAAAGTGTAATATTAAACTACATTTTTGTAATTAATTATTACACTTCTATAATATTAAAAGAACTTTGTTCTATTATTCAAATGTATCTAAATTAGAACTACAATTGAATGGATGATTTATACAAGGCATACAATCTTTATAACTATTATTACCTATTAAATTCATAATTAATGAAACAATTACTGTTACAAAGAAAACTAATGCTGCAGCAATTGCTCTTTTAACTAATTTCTTTTGAGCTTCTTGTATTTTATTATCATCTTTTTCACCAACTGCTTTTGCAAAATCTAACATTCCTACAAATATTAATATTATTGGTACTACAATCATAATTCCTAATCTAACAATACCAACTATTCTAAGAATTGGTTCTAATCCATTACATAGATCAGCCATATTATTAATTTGTTCTAATAGATTAACTAAATTTAACATTTATATCTCTCCCTTACTACTTAAAATTTTATATAAAATATAAGATTTTGTCAATAAAAATACATTAAGTTTACGTTTATAAATTAACTTTTTTAATAAAATTAATTATTGGATCTATTTTACCATCTCTATCATTTAAAGCTGGTATTGAATATAATACTTTTAATTTAGTCTCATATCCAAATGTTGCTATATCTTCATTATTTAACATACATTTATTTAAAATTATTTTTTTATCTTTTAATTTTTCTAAAATTCCTGCATCTCTTTTTAACATTTTATTTATCATAAGTGTAGATGGTTCAATCAAATAATATACTTCTTCACATATTTCAGTGTCTTCATAATCATTTAAATCAATAAATAATATATCATATGATTGTTTTTTCATAATTTCTTTTAATAAATCAGGAGTTGTAGTACTAATCATTTCAGGATCTTTAAAATATAAGAAATCTACTTTATTTACTTCTAATGCACCTACTAATCTATTATTTTGTAATGTTTTCTTTAACATATAAATTAATGATGTAGCTCCAGCATGATTAGTTACATTTTTAAATCCTATTATTCTTAATTTTCCACTACCTTGATTATTAGTACTATTATTAATTACTTTTTCTACAATAACAGAATCAGATGTTTTATCGTTATCTGCAATTGCCATTTGAGTATCTATTTCTTGTAAATTATGCATATTTACTACATCTTTATATTGATGAGGATGTACAAGTAAATAATTTATTCCACTAGTATTTTTAGTAAAATTATAAATACCTAATGATATTAATTTAGATATATAATCTTTTGTATCTGTTACTGGATTATTATCAAGTAATAATATAACGTTTTCCATATTTAAATTCATAGAAAGTTTTTGTAAATTTTCTATATTTTCATAATCTCTAATAGCAGTTATATCTAAAATCATTTTATCAAAATAAAAATTAGTAAAAGTATCAATTATTTCATCAACATTATAAACACCTTCTAAAGTTTTCATAACTTCAATGTTTAATCCCTTTAAAAGATCTTTATATTTATTATAAATCATTACATTCATCTTAGTTAGTCACTCCTTCTTATTTATTTACTACAATCAAATGCTCCTATATCATAGTATAAAGTTCTTGTTTCTCCAGTAACTGGTATTTTAAATATAAAATTAAAAATTGGAAATTGAACTGCAACATATGTAGTTACTTTATAATATGTATTTTCTTTTTTATTATTATTTGTACATACTTTTGTTAAACAATATCCACCTGTCATTGCACTTTGTCCATTCTCACATACTATATTTTCAGTAGTAGAATAATTATATCCTGCATTCTTTATTTTTAAAAAAGTTAAAGCTTCTACTGAATTATCTTGTTGTAATTGTTCATCGCTAGCATTTTTTAAATCTAATATTTTACTTGTTGTAAATCCTTCATGTTGTTCAATTAAATCTATTATTTGATTTTTAATATTAAAAGCTCTAGTATAACTAATTGAATATGTTAAAAATGATGCAAAAAGCACAATAAAAACTATAACAATTCCAAACAACCAAGTTCCACCCATTGCTTCTCTCATATTAAAAACTCCTTTTTAAATCAAACTTTAAAAAAACTATAAACTATAATCATATAATTTATAGTCAATTTATTATATTTTTTATTATTCTGCAGGTTTACAAGTTTGAGCATTATATGTTGTAGTACCTTGTGGACAACAAGCCCATTTACTAACAGTTGCATTGCTTCCTTGATTAACATCTTCTGCTCCTGTTTTTACTGCTACCCATCCTGTTCCATATACATCACATGTTTGTTGAACAACTGCTCTTTGAATCATTGGCCAAATTGCAAAATAGAATAATGCACCAACTGCTGCAACAGCAACTAATGCAACTACTGTCATATTTAATTCACCTGTTGCTTCTTTCATATTTGATAATTCCTCCTTTATCTTCTAAATTAATTATATAACATACATATTTTATAATCAAGTGATTTTTTACATACTGCCAAATATTTGTAAAATAGATAGTAATAAAATAACAAGTACACCTGCTCCGGTTGCTACTAACATTGACATTGTTTTCTTTTCCATCTTTTCTAGTCTTTCTTTATATTTTGTATCTCTTGATTTAGCTTGTAGATTTGATATTGTTCTTGAAAAAACTATTAATTGTTCTTGTTTTCTTTCTTGACTACCTAAACTAAGTCTATATAAAAGTCTCATCATACGCATAGAATCTCTAACTGGATATCTACGAGCAAATGCCATATATGGTTCAATTGTTGAATCTCCTGCATCAATAGCTGCTATTAACTCACGAAGTCCTGGTTTAAACATTTCAGGAGCATCATCTAAACTTCTAGTAATGGCAACTGGTACTGTATAGTGTTGAATTAAAATTTCTAAACTTTTTAAATAATATGGTAACTTTAAATTAATATCATGTAAGTGAACTTTATAATAGTTCTTAAGTTTATTATAATCATCTTTAAAGATTAAATACGTAAGAGCTAAAACTAAAACTAATTTTATTGCAATATTTATATTTTCTATACTAGTAATTACTATAATCATACCTACAATAAATGTAATAATTGCACTTTTTACTCTTTTTTGATACTTTTCATTTGGAGTAATTCTATCTCCATATTTACTTATAACAAGAAAATCATAATCATCTTCTTTTAATTTTCCAAAAATTACTTTATTATCATCAACAAACTTATTAAAACTAAATATTCCATTATAATTAAATAAGAATATTAAGATAACACCAACAATTAAAATTTCTAATCCATCCATTATTCAGCCCCCACATCCTCATGATAATATTTAATACCTGTTATTAAGAAATAAGTATTTATAAGTATTACAAAATGTAACAGCACTTGAACATACCAAGCATCTAATAATTGTAAATAACTATCATTTCCTAATAACAATTGAACTAATAATACTAATAAATATAAAGCACATCCAAATGTAAGAAATTGTTTATAAAAATTAGTTCTATCAATTCTATCACGATATACACTTTCTACTAACATATCTATATCTTGAAGCATTCCTTCTAAAGCTTCACCTGAATCTTTAGATCCTTCTTTAGTAATTTGAATAAATAATTGATGCATATTTTTAACTACATAATAGTCATATTTTTCATTCATAAATGTTATAGCTTCATCAATAGTACCATTATCATATGACATTTGAATCATTTCTTTTATATCACTAAGTAATGGATCTTCTAAAACTCCTGAATCTCTAACACCTTCTAAAGCTTTAACAAAAGATTGAGTTGTATTATATTCCATAATAACGTTTGTAGTGTAAACTTGTATTTGTTCAAATATAAATTCACTATATGCTTTTTTACATCTCATATATGCTAAATATGGTATAAAAGCAATTGCTAACGCTGCATAAACTATACTCCAAATAATACTATAAAAATATAAATAAGATACAAAAGCAGCTACAATTCCAAATATAATAACTTGAATTAAATATTGTCTTGGAGTATATTCTTGACCTAATTCTTTTGCTTTTTCACGTACTACTTTAAATGAATATGGAGCATATTTTTCATAAGTATTTCCTATTGTTTTAACAATAAATTTATAAGAGTTATTACCTGTATTTCTTCTATAAATATATACAAATATAAATATAGCTACTACAACAAATATCTCAATATACATTTTTACACCTCCTATACATCTAATAATTCAAATCCATTTTGACTTTCAGAATTATTATTTATATTTTGATTTACATTATTATCTACTTTAATTAAACTTGGATTATTTTCTTGACTTACAGTATTTTCTATAACTTGATTTGTTACTTGATTTTGTACTGGTACTTCTTCTTTATGTTCTTCATTATTCTCACTAGTTGATTCTTGTATAGTACTATCTATTGGTATAAATGGATCTTCTCTCATCATAACACCTTGACTAGCTAAATAATCAATTAAATGACTAGTTGGGTTATTATAAGTTTCATTTCCTGTTAAATCACGTGAATATAAAATATTTACTTTTGCTTCATTTGCTTCATCATCAACATAAAATTCTACAACTTGAGTAATTTCTCTTTGAAATCTATTATATTGTTTAGAATAAAATCCTTTTACATGAATTCCAATTTGTATATATCTATGCATACTTTTAACAAATTGATCTATATCTTGACTAGACTCAAGTAGTGAATAAAGACGCATAGGAATACTTGATGCTTTATCAGAGTGAATTGTTGATAAAATGTTATGTCCAGATGAAATAGAGTTTCTAACTGCTGTAACGGCTTCAGCAGAACGAACTTCTGATAGTAAAATCCATCTTGGGTTTTGACGCATACAAGCAACAAGTACATCTGAATATGATGCAATATTATTTGTTTTCATCGCAACTATATCTCTTGTTGGATATATTTTATCTAAGTGAAGTTCTAAAGTATCTTCTATTGTTATAATTTTTTCATCCTCTTTTATTTTACTTGCTAAATATTTTACTAATTCAGTTTTACCACTACCAGTTTCTCCACTTACAAGTATATTGCAGTGCCCTTGAACACAAGTTATTAAAAAGTCATGTAATTTTACTGAAACATAATCTTCACTTACTAATTTTTCTTTATTTAATCTTATTTTAGCTGGTGTTTTTCTTATTAAAACAGCTATTCCATTTGTAGCAATTGATTCATGCACAAAATTAAGACGTAATTCTGCACTTTCAGCATCTAATAATGGATGAGCCATATTAAATGTTTTACCCATTACATTAGAACATTGAAATGCAAGTTTTTCCATAACATCATTATTTAATCCTTCAATGTGTTCTGGATATACGCCTTTTGATAAAGATTTTACCCATAATTGTCCACCATTAGAATATGAAATATCTGTAATATCATCATTTTCTAATAATGGCATAAGTAAGCCAAAATCTATTTGTGAAAAAACAATTGTGTCCATTTTTATTCCTTTCTAATCAACCAAATCTGGTTCAATTTGTTCAGTTTTACTTTCTATTAATCCTCTTAAATATTCACTTTTAATATTAGTTTCTTTATCGTAATTAGCATTTCTTGGAACTGGTATTAATTCACCACCGCTTAAATTCATAGCTTTTCTAAGTAATAAATGATAATCTTCAGAAACTGAGAATATTAATGCTGTTGCATTTTTTTGATCTGCACTTTTCTTAAATATATGATTTCCTGATTCATCTTTAACTGCTAGTATTTCAATACCTTCAATTAATTTACCAAGTGCTAATTTTCCATCTTCATAAGTTTTATAATATAAATCAATTTTATCTCCAGGATATATTGCATTTCCATATGTAGATGAGGCACTTACTGGTAATGAAACTATTGTATTATTATTAACTATATTAGACCATGCTGAATCTGGCATAACACTCCAATCAACTACAGCTGATGAATAAAACATACTTCCTTCAGGAATAAAAGTATTATAATTCACATATTTTCCTAATAATGAATTTGGATTTGTTATAACATTATCAGTTATCATAGATGAAGCTACTTTAACTGTTTTATAACAATCTTCTGTAATTTCTGTTCTAGCATCAAGATTTTTAGTTGCTATTGGAATACTTATTGCATTTATTGCTCTATTAACTCTATAGTTATATCCAACTATTAATATTACTACACAAATTATACTAGCAAGTAATGTAACAATACTTTTATTATGAAAAAACTTACTTATTATTTTCATTGTATACCTCCATCATTAACACCTGAATTATTATCTTGATTTTCAGTATCATTATTTTCTACATTATTGTCATTGTTTCCTACAACAGGAACATTTCCTCCAATTGTTCTATCTTGACTTTCAACATCAATTGCATTATCTAAAATATATCTTTGAATAACAGAACTTACTACTCTTGTTTCTTTAGGATTTTTAGAATATTCTGCATTTCTTGGAACCGGGAATATTGTACCATTTGCATAAGATGCTTTTCTTAAAAGTAAATGCATATCTTCAGGAACACTAAATACTAAATATGTAGGTGATTTTGGAGCACCAATAGTTTCAAAAACATTATCACCTTCACTATCAGTTACAGAAAGAACTTTAATACTTTCTATAAATTTACCTAACATTAATTTTCCATTTTCTAATGTAGTAGAAAAATATAAATCTATATAATTTCCAGGGAAAATAGAATTTCCATAAGTACTATCTAAAGTTACAGGTAAAGCTACTAAAGTATTTCCATCTGGTATATTTTCATATAAACTTGATGGTAAATCTTCCCAAGATACTACCATACTTGAATAAAATAATCCATTATTTGGTATAACTGCTGTATTACTAACATATTTTCCAATTATATCATTAGTATTTGTAAGAACATTTTTATTAACTACACCACCTGGTACTTTTCTAGTTGATACCATTTCTGCAGTAATTAATGTTCTTGGTTCTAAATCTTGAGTTGCATATGGGACGTTAACTGGTTCTGTTTCCTTTTGTATTTTATAATTATATGCCCAATATAAAATACCCAATGCCAATAATATTGCTAAAATTGTAACAGTATTTTTATTTTTTAAAAATCTTTTAATTCCTATTATAATAGTATTCATTCTTTTTCCCTCTCTTTATTACCTATTCTATACTAATCCATTATAGCATAAAAGTTCTCTCATATTCAAGATATAAAAAAATATTTGATTAAAAACCAAATATTTTTAATTAGAACCATTTGCACTTCCTGTTTCTAATATTCCACTTATATATGTATTAATATTTACATCTAAACTATCTGAATTAATTTCTGTTGAACCACTTTTTGTTCTAATTCTAACAGTTGCCTTTGGAGGATATTCATGTATATCATAGAAATCTAATTTATAACTTCTAGCATTAGATACACTTTCTGAAAATCTACGAATAAAAACTTCAACAAATTTTTCCTTAGACATAACAAGTTCTCCTGAACTCATATATGTTCCATAATCTATTGCATCAACCATTGAGGCTTTCATAACTTCTCTACTTAAATAATAATCTTCTTCATTAGTTGTAGTCAACCTTTGTACTAACAATAAGACTGCAATTATAATTAATCCTAAAGATAAAATTAAATATCCCCATACAGATTCTTTCATAAATTACCTTCTTTCAACTTATCTATCTTATTTAAATTATAGCAAAATACTAATTAAATTTAAAGTATTTTTTTATAAGTTTCTATTTATTACTTGTATATTCTGATATTCCATCACCTTTAATAACATTTACACCATAAGAACCATTTCTTAAATCAGTTAAAAATTTACTTGTACAATTTAAGAATTTATTATCTACAACATCACATGAATCTTTTTCTATTGTATCATTCATATAACTTCCACTATTTTTAACACTTTGATTATAATCTTTTATTTTTCTAATACTAGATGGTGTTAATTCAAAACTATATTCTAAATACTTTTCTGTGCCTATTAAATCATTAGCAGTATTTTGTATTTGATTAGTTGCATTTACTCCATTAGATGTTGTCCAGTTAGTTTGTAAATCTTTCCTTGATTCTTTATCAGGGAATAAATTATTTAAATCAACATTTCTATAAATTGTATTTGTTTTTATTGATGATAAAGAATTAGATGCAGATGTACTATCTGGTAAAACAGTAACACTTGGTTCTTTTACATCAACACTACATGTAAACTTAGTAAAGTTTTGACTTTTTAATTCATTTGTAAATCCATCAGATGCTCTTTTTCTATAATATGTTGATACATCTGACAAAGTTTGAGTAACATCACATCTACTTAATCCATTATCTAATTTTTTACATTCATTATATGCTTGTTTTGATAATGGATAAGAATATTTATCTAAATTAATTACATCTGTTTTACTAGTATTTTTAGATTTATCAATTATTTTACCACTATATGCTTCAACTTGGAATTCACTATTATTATAAAATCCTACTTGAGTACTTACTTCAAATAATGCATAATCATTAGCAGGAACATCTATATTTGTAAATCTTTCTTTGTTATTTAAAATATTTGTACTATTAAATTCGTTATATGAATAATTTTCTTTAGTTGCATTATATTCTAAACAAATTCCTTTACAATAAGATACATCTGATAATTTACTTGATGAAATTTTTTGCATATCTATGTCAGATGATCCACTTCCTATAGTATAAGGTTTATTCTGACTTGATACTTTATTTATAACTTCAGCTCCTCCATTATATGTAACTGAATTTTTCCATTCTGTATTTATTCCATAATTATTACTTTCTCCATATATTGATTTTATATAATTATTTATATTGCCAGTTGTATTCTCAACAGGTTTCCATACACTACTAGGTATATCAGATTCTTTAGCAAAATTACAATTATATAAATCATATATTAATTGATTTAAATTTTCACGTCTTGATCCTTCACTTTGTGATTTAGCATACAATACAGCAAATAAATCTTTCCAATTTGTTATAGTTTTATCATCACCTGGTAATATACTTAAATCTCTATTTGTTATACCATATATTCTCTCCCAATCAATTGAATCTGGGAAAGGTTTATCAAAATATATTTCAGATACACACTTTCTCTTCATACTAATACCACTTGATAATTTCTTTGTTTCTGTATTAAATGCTTCGAAAGGTTTTATATCATATGTGAATTCTCTACCTGAAACTGCTTTTATATTATCTGCTAAACTATATTCAACTTCATCACTACAATATACTCTACAGAAATTTCTATTTACTTTAAAGTAATCACTATAATCATAATAATTTTTATATTCAATAGAATCCATATTTACTATACAACTTAATGATGGATCTTTTATATATCCTGTATATACACTATTTTCTTTGTTTTGACATACTGGTCTTGATGATCTAACACTATAATCACTACAGTTTCCTTGACAATTAAATGTTATATCATATGATACTTCATCAAATCCACTTTCTGTTGTTGTAGTTCCACTATTATTTATTTCTTCTTTCTTATAAAATGCAAACATAGTTTGTGCATTATCTGGGTTAGGACAAGCTACGTATTTTCTAACACTATATCCTGAAGTAGATTTTTTATATTCTATTTCTATTTTATATTTTTTATATGTAGTACTACTGTTTTTATCACAAACAGCAAAATATTCTGATTCTATTATTAATTCACCTTTACTAGCATCATATATTTTATCAGAATCATTTATATCTATTTCATATTTTTGTCCATTTATATCAACTGCATATAAATGTTTTACTTCAACAGTACAATATTGAGATATATAATTTCTATTATCACTATTTAATTCTGGATAATTAAGCCCAGTTGTTTTACCTTGTTCAATTAATGCAGCATCTTCTTGTATTTTTTTACAACTATATTGTACTCTTTCTGTATTAGTTATTTTTCTATCAAATGTTAATACTACTTTAGATTCTTCCTCTCCTCCAATTGGTTTTTCTGTCTCTACTCTAGCAGAATTTGGTCTTGTATCAACTTCATTACCAAATAAAGAATCTAAATGTTCTTTCATATATTTATTTCCAAATACAGTATTAAAGAATAATGCAGCTGCTTGTTTCATTGTAGTTCTATTACCACACATACCATCTGGAAATTCACTACAAGATAAAGAGTCAAATTTATCAAAAAAATAATTATCAGGTTTTGTAGGATCTATATAATCAAATTTTTGTTTTGCTATATTATCCATATATATTCGCCATAATCTTGAATATCCTGATGCATATACATTACCAGAAGCTACAAATGCAACTTGTTTTGAACAATTATTACCCATTGCCTGTGATACACCAGGCTTTGAATTGTCATACCCTGCTCCACCTGAGTGTGCACCCCATAGCCTCATAGCAAGATCTATTACTTTATCACTAAAGTGATAATAGTTTCCTTCAATCATTATATTTGCATAACCACAATCAATAGTACTATAACTACTACTACAATTATTTACATCAAAATCTGCAACTTGATAATTATTAGTTGTATTACTGTCAAAATTTTGATTAGGATTTATACAATAAGCTGGTGAATTATTTACTTGAAATGATGGTGTACACGCTTCAAAAGTCTTTGTTTCTGGTATACATTGATATACAGGACAAGTTAAATGATATCGTGGCATACCACAAGATGTACACTCAATACTATCAGCGCCTATTTCATCTTTATATTTTTTACATATATCAAGCATTTTACTTTGATTTGCTGATTCACCTTCAAATCCATAATCACCACCAGTAATCCAACTATCGTCTGCTTCTGTAGTAAAAACTTTACTTTTTTCATTATATACACATATACCTGTCGCTCTATTATAAGTATAACCCGCATCACATGATATACATCCAAATGATACGTGTCCATTAGTAGATAATGGACCTGCTTGAGTACCAGAAGGACATTGAATACATTGACTACCGGTAGGAACTTCAGTATATCCAGAAGGACATGCAATTCTTTTACAAGTAGTGTTTTGTGTAGTACATTTTTGATAAGTACATAATTTACCTCTATAAACTCCACCAACTTCAGCACACATATTTGCATCATGCATGATCTCTCTAATAACTTCACAATTTGGTTTAGTATTCCATGCTACACAACTCATACTAGCATATTTAACATTTTGGCTTGTTAATTTAGGTGTTTTTGTAGCAGTAAAATAACAAGTGGTTGTTGCTGTTACTTTTCTTCCCTCATCATTACATCTTTGATAATATTGAACAGATGATACTGTTCCTTTTCCTGATAATGTTGACTTATTACTAACTCTTACAAGCCAATCACTAAAAGACATTTTAGCATCAAGATAGTTATAACCATCATAAACATTATTAAAAATTTCATTCCCATTTTCATCTATTGCTCTTTTAAAATTTTCACAAACAGATGCTTTCATATCAAAACCTGCATTACTAGACTGTGTTGTATAACCTATATGTACATTACATTTATTTGTCGTTCCAGCATTTATAAAAGAACACATAAAAGAGAACACCAATATTGTTGATATTTTTATTAAATTATTTTTCTTATTTTTTAATACATTAGTCTTCATAATATAAGTGTAACACATTTTTATTTATTTTTAAACAAAAAAATATAATGTTAAATCAAACATCATATTCTTCATTTAATAATTAAAATTTTTCTTTTTCTTTTTTAATTTTTCTAGATTTTATAATATAAACTATTGTTATTAAAACAAAAGGTGTAAACATATAAATTCCATAATTTATAATTGTTTTTAATATTCTATTAAAAGACCATTCTTGACTTTGTATTTGATTATCATATTCTTTTAATTCTTCTTTAAATTCTTCTTCTGTTATATTTTGTGTTTTATCAGTATAAGTTTGACATAAATCATGTTCTGGGTATTTTTCACAGTATTCTGTTTTAGTAAAATAATTATAAGGTTCTACTGTATATTTTAATGTTTTTAATAATTCATTTGGACAAGCACTATTATCATTTCCATATACTTCAAGTGTATAAGTTTCTTCTTTTAAATCTGTAAAACAACCTACCCCATAAATATTAAGACTATCATAATTTTTGGCTTCTGCTTTATTTCCTTTACCATCTATTACTATTAATTTAATATCATCTCTAGGTGAAGAAATTGATAAAAAATAGGCATATAATTCTTCGCCTTCTGTTATATCGCTTGATGTTCTTGAATCTTTTGTAAATTCTACTTGTACATTAGTAGCCCATTCACTTAAACTTTCATCATTACATATTGCTTTTATATTAAACATAAATAACGATAAAAATAATATTAATATTAATTTTTTCATATTCTCACCACCATATTCTTAAATACCATGTTGTAATTTAATTAGTTTATTTCTATAAAAAGGTATAAATATTAAACAAGTTATTAAAACTAATGCAATTTTAATACCATAATTAATTCCAAAATCATATAATTTATCAACTAATGTTTTTTCTTTTTGTTGATTTTCTTGTTCATTTTCTTTATCTTGCACTATTATATTATCATAATTTTCTTTAGCTGTATTTAATAATTCTAAAGTAACTTTACTTGATGTAAATTGAGATGAACACATTTTTATTTTATCTTCATATCCAGCACATTCAACACTATTATAATATGGATTAAAGTATTGTAAATTTATAAACATTGTTCTAAGTCTTATATCACATCCATCATTACCATATATATAAATAGCCATATATGTTCCTTCTTTTACATCATCAATTACAATTTCGCCATTTGAATTTCTATTATATTCTTTATCTTCAAACATAGCATATAATCCATCTACTACATTATATAAAGTAATTGTATATGTATTTTTCCCTTCATTAAATGAATAATCACTTTGTATATTATTTGAATATTCTGAATATTCTTCATTTTTATCACGATTGCATTCTTCTGCATTAATAATAAATGGTAAAACTAATAATATAGACACTAATATTTTTTTCATTCTTCCTCCTCTAATAATACTGCATGTACAACTAATCTTCTATTATTTCCTGTTGCACATGTAGATAGTGTTAATATTTTATCATCTTCATCCACATCAACACCTAAATTAAACATACTTCTATTTTTAATTAATTTAATAAAATCTTTTTTTTCAGCTTGTGATTCAAAATTAATTTTTAAATAATCTGTTGTATAATCTACTTTATATATTGAAAATATTTTAAATTTATAATTACCATTTTCTGTATCTAATGAAATAATCATATTTTCTTCATTACTTCTCCATGAAGAATTTAATACTTTTTTCAGTGTTCCAAACATAGTTCCATTTAACATACTATGCCCATAAATAATTGTATTATCATTTAATTCTTTATAATTATTTCTATAATCTAAATATATCCATCCTATTGTATTTTTCTTTTTATATATATCATGTGTCAAATAATAATTATTATCACTATGTTGAAGTACTGGATAATATATATTTGTATCTTTTACCATTAAATATCCTACTGTTTCATTATTAATTGATTTTAATACTCCAAGTGAATTATCAAATTTATATTTAGATACTATATCTTCTTTAGGTTCTTCTGCATCTATATCTACATCTATATCATCTTCTGTTAATTCAAAGTTTCCTTCTATTATATCTTGTTCTGTTCTATTAGTATTTGAAGCATACGATTGATTAAATAAATCCATATTTAATTTATCTACACTTAATTTTTCAATATAATCATATGATTTAACTATTACTAAACAAACTATACATACATATACAGATAATACACTTATTAATTTTAAGTTATTAAATGTTAATTGTTTAAATAAATTATTTTTTAAAAATGAATTAGCATAAATAATTCTAAATTCACATGTATAATCTTTTTTACATTGTTTACTTAATCCTTTAAGCCATTCAAAGTTATTAACAATAAAATTTCCCTTATCATATTCTTGATGTAAAAATACAATTACATTTCTAGATTCATCATTTTTAACTAAATTAACTATAGACTTAATTAATTCTTTTGAATATACATATACATGTATAGCTTTTAAATTATAATTAATATTTAAAAATTCTCTTAAATCATCTATTAATTCTGGATAATCTTCTTTTATTTTAATTACTTTTTTATAATATAATGTATCATTTTCAAAAGCATCTTGTTGTGTTGCAAACCTAAATGATATATTTTTTGGTAATGATGTAACAACATTTATATCTTTTAAATTAAATTTTTTTCTAACTCCTATTGGCATATAATAACAATATATATTTTTAATTTCAGTATTTAAAAATAATTCATAATCTTGTAAACTTATAGTAGAAGAAAAATCTAAATATAAATCTGTTATTTCTAAAAATCTAATTAATGAAAGAACATATTTAAAATTAATTAATCTAAGTATTCTTAAAGTATCAATATTTTCATTTTCTTTTATTAATTTACCTATTATTTCAGTTAAATGTCTTTTATAGTATTTAAATGTATAAAAAAGAGAATTTTTGTAAAATTTATTTTTATTAACAAAAACTTTTTCATCATTTTTAACTTGTCTATAGTTAAAAACCAAAGAATTATTTATAATTGCTAATACTATATATTCTTTCACATTAATCTCCTATTATATATATAATAACATAAAAATCTTTTTAATAAAAGATAATGCTATTCGATTTCATATTTTTCTATTAAATTATTAAATGCTTTATAATCAACCATTTTAAGTTCACTACTATAAGCTTCAACTGCTTCTCCATTTTTAATATAAATAAACATTGGAGCAGCAACTATTTGATCACTAATATTTGAAAATTTATTTTTTAAAATATCTAAATATGAATCTTTATATTCTGCTATATTCCAATAAGTAATCTTATCCATTAAATTTTTATTTTTTATTTCTTTATATAATTTCTTTTCCATACTATGTACTTTAGATGAACCAGTATAACTTACTATTAATATGGCTTCATTAGTTTCAGAAAAACTAAATTTTAAATCATCAGAAGATATTTGATTAATTTTATTATCATAAAAAATAGTATGATTTAATTCATTTACTTGATAATTTAAATAAAATGCACGAATATATAAAGTAATTACAATAGTTAATATTGATACTAGTATTACTATAAAATAATTTTTATTAGATGTTTTTAAAATATTTTTTAAGCTTTTCATATTTTTTCTCCTAATTTAATATATCATATTTTTAAATTTATTTAAATAAAAATGTGGATTAATTACCACATCTTTATTTATTTTTATTATAATCTGAAATTCCATCACCTTTATTTACTACAATGCCATAATTTGTTGATCCTCCAGCTCTAATATTATTTAAGAATTCGCTTTGGCAATTAAAGTATTTTCCATCTTTAATTTCACAATTTCTTAATGAATTATCAGTATAATTTTTATTTTTATTATAATTTTTTATTGTTGTTATTGCTTCAGGTGTTAGTTCAAAACTATATTCTAAATATTCATCTGATGTAATAATAGAATTAGAAGATGCTTCTATTTCTTCTCTAGCTTGTTGTCCTTCTGGAGTAGACCAATTATTTTCTCTATCTAATCCATTTGGAAATAAATTATTTAAATCAACATTTCTAAAAATTGTATTTCCATTTCCAGTATTATTTTCATATATTGTAACATTAGGTACTTTAACATTAATATAACAACTAAAACTATTTTTTTCTTTTAATTTTTGTACAAAACTATCTGATGTATTATTTCTATAATAAGTTCTTATAGTATTAGTATCATAGCTTTGAGTTACAGGACATTCACGAATACTATTATTAGATGTTTTATTGCAACTATTATATGCATTTTTAGATAGTGGATAAGTATAATCATCTAATTTAATTAAATCACTACTATTTTCTAATGCTTTTCTTACTCTTCCTGTATATGATTCTGTTTCAAATTTACTATTATTATAAAATCCTATATTACTAGTTACTTCAAAAGCAGCAAAATCATTTTTTGGTATTTCAGTATTTATAATATTTTTAAAGCTTGTTGAGAATGATTTACCACTAACACTAGCAACATCATTTTTACCAATAGAATTATTATTGTCAAAACTACTTAAATTGTAATCTTCTTTAGTACTTGAATAATTTAAACAATCATTTACATCACCAGTACAATATTTTATATTTAAATTTTCTACATCACTATTAATAGTTTTATCTACTTCTATATCAGATTTATTTGTTCCTACATAATTATTGTTATCAATATATTGAGCTCCACCTTTATATTCTATATTACTACTCCAAATATCATCATTTTTTGATGAAACTGCAAAACCATAATTATTATTTTCAGAATATAAATTTTGTATATTTTTAAATACATTTCCTACTTTATTATCTTTTGGTTTATTAATATTACTTGGCATATCTTTAATAAAGTTACAATTGTATAAATCATATATTAATTCATTTAAGTTTTCTGTTCTTTGTCCTTCTTTATAATTTTTTAAAGCAAGAACAGCAAATAATGATTTCCAATTATCTATTTCATCAAATGTACTATATCCAGCATTTTTTAAATCATTTTCTGTTATACCATATTTATCTTTCCAACTATTGTCTTTCTTAAATGAATTGTTATCATAGAATATTTGTGATACACATGTTCTTTTTACTTTAATACCACTAGATAATTTTTTAGTTTCTGTATTAAATGCTTCAAATGGTTTTATATCATATGTAAATGTTTCACCAGATGCAGAATTTATTCTATCTGCTAAATAATAATCAACTTCATCACTACAATATACTCTACATAAATCAGTATTTACTCCAAAATATGAACTATAATCATAATAATTTTTTCTTTCATTTGAACCCATATTAGCAATACAACTAAGTGATGGATCTTTTACATATCCACTATAGTAACCATTTGTAGTAGCGTTGCTATTACATTTACCATATGATTCTCTTAAATTATAATTATCACATCCGCCACTACAAGTTACTTTTATTTCATAATCTTTTGGACTATTCCAACTTTGTTCTGTTTCATTATAGTCAGAACTATTATCAGTATTTTTATTTGTTCCAAATGAGAATAATATTTGATTATCTTTATTTGAACATGATACATATTTATCAACTGTATTTTTAGTTCTAGATACTGGTGTTCTAATAATTACATGATATGTATTATATAATTCTTTAATTTCTTCATCACAAACTGCAAATGGAATTATTTCATGTTCTACTGTTCCTTTAGAACCATCAAAATATGCGTTTTCATCATTAATAATTCCATCACATTCTTCTGCTACTTTATTATCTTTATCAGGTCTACAATAAACATAATTTTTATTACCTTGACTATCAACTGTATACCATTTATCAATTATTACATTACAATATTGTTTAATATATGCTTTTTCAGTATCCGTTAAATCTGTATATGTATCAATTTTATTACAATTATATTTTAATTTCTTTTCAGTTACTATTTTATGTGGGAATGATAATTCTAATCTTGATTCTTCACCATCTGTTACTATTTCAACATCAGTTGGTTCAGCATTTGTATCAATTCCTACTAATTCAGATAAATGTTCTTCCATTTTATCATTTCCAAAATAAGAACTAAAGAATAATGAGAAAGCATTTCTATAAGTTCCTTCTCCACATACTAAACCTAATGGAGCGCTTGAACATGTTATTTTATTAAAATATGTATTACTTTTACTTGCATCAATATAATTATTTTGTTCTGATTTTATACTATTAAATAAGTAATTCATTATATAATCATGTGTGATTTTATATACATTAATTATACCATTTTTTGCATTATCAGATATATATGTTACTCTTCTATTACAAACACCATTTTGAGATACTACATTTGCAACTCCAGTTCTAAGATCATAATAACCAGCTTGACCTGAATGGACTCCCCATAATCTTAACGCAAGTTGAGTATCTTGCTCTGAAATTGGGTAATTATTTTTTTGAGTTTGCCATGCTGATTCAATTAATATATTAGCAAAGCCACAATCTACAGTTCCTCTACTACTAGAACATTTTGAAACATCAAAATTTGTATCTACTCTATATCCTGCAGCACTATCAAAACCTTGATTTGGATTTACACAATATGCAGGGTCTCCATTAGCAGTTGTAAATGTTGGGGTACATACATTTAATTCTTCATCTTTAGGAGTACATTTATAAACAGGACATGTAAGCGTAAATTCTACACTACATGTACAATTACTACTTCCTACTGCCTGATTACATGCATTTGTAAAATAATTTGTACTAGGTTCATCATTACCTGTAAATGTAAATTCATTATTCCAAGATTTTGTTGAAGAACTTGAACTACTACATATACACATAGCTTCTCCATGAGGCCCTGTATTTCCATTTGGACGACAACCTGTTCCTCCAGAAGAACAAGGAACAACTCGTGAACTTGAACTAGTTACGGTATATGTACATGATGCTTTAGCAGTTATTTTAACATTTGGATCATCTTTATTACATCTTGTAAATGTTGTTTGTTCTGAACTTTTTGCATCTGCAGATTCCATTGAGCCAGATAACTGTTGATCTCTAATTGAAGTAATTCCATCAAAAGAATTTACACCACTTCCCCCAAATGTAGAAAAACCTATCAATGTTGGATTATCATTATCACATATTTTTAATCTTGCATTCCAATCAGTTTGCCACTGACTTTGAGGATTTTCAGTTATTTTTTCACAAATAAGATCTTTTTCTGGATTACCATCTCCTATAGCAAAAATAATTGAAGAAAAAGCAAAAAATGAAAAAATTATAAATAGAAACTTTTTATTATTATTTTTCATTATTTATTTCCTTCTTTCTTTTTTATTGATTTTACTTTAACAAAATAAATTATAGTAATAATTATTAAAGGTATTAAAATATAAATACTATATTCTAAAATTTTTAATAAAACTTCTGATAAAGTTAATTTATCTCCGTTTATATCTTGAGCATATTCTTTTAAAATATCATTAAATTCTTCTCTATCTATATTTTTAGTAGCATCAGTAAATGTTTGACATAATTCATGTTCTGGATATTTTTCACAATAATCTGTTTTTATATAATCATTATATGGTGGAACTGTATATTTCAAAGTCTTTAAAAGTTCATTATTACAACTACTTTTTTCATTTCCATATATTTCAATTATATATGTTTCTGCATCTATATTTGTATAACATCCAAGTCCATATATACCAGCACTTTCATAATTTTTACCATCTGTTTTATATCCTGTACCATCTGTTACTTGTATTTTTATATCATCTCTCATTGGAGTAATAGAAAGAAAATATGCAAATTTATTATCATCAGAAATATCATTATCTTCTTTAAATAATACTTTTACATTTGTAGCCCATTCATTTAATTCTTCATCATTACATATTGCTTTTACATTTTCAAAATGAAATATAAAACACATAAATATTAAAATATAAAATAGTTTTTTTATTTTAATCACCTACTCTTTAAATAATTATAACATTTATTATTTACTTTTTCTACTAGTTTTTGTTAGACTGTTATGAAAAATTATTATAATTTTTATCTCTTATGAACAAAAGTGCTGATGGATATTTTCAAATATAACCAAGTGTGATATAATTAACTCGTTAGATA
>CANRCA010000003.1 GCA_947628985.1 uncultured Bacilli bacterium
TTCAACATATATATCATATCATATCTTTTCATATTTTTGTATTGTTTTATCACCTCATATCTAATACACAGCAAAAAAATTTAAAAATTTTAATTATAACTTCTTATTTATCTTTTTTAAAATAAGGCAAGTAATCCAAGCAATTAATATACCAAATGAAAATGCACCATCAAAAATCATTATGATAAGTCCTGAAAGTTCATTTCCTGAAATAGCTCCAAAAGAATAAGAACCAAATAATCCCATATATGTTGCAATCCCATAGAGTAAAATAACAATTATTAAATACAATGGAATAAATTTTAAAGCTTTTTGTTTTACTTTTAAACAAAATATCAATTGTACTAAAAATGCAATTACAAAACAAATGAGCAACCAAAATATACTATTCATTTTTAATCCTCCTACTATTATATCTAATTAATAATATCATAAAAAGTTCAATTATTAAATAAGTTCAATAGTATAAATTTAATTATATTCGTGACACATTAAAAAATTTTTGTTGTGTATTTTATTAATTTTTACCCCACATTATGTTAAAAAGATAATTTTTAAATAGAATTTATTATTTTTTTATTTTCTTCTATAATAATTATAAATTTTTGTAAATTTTGATAATTTTATACTAATGATAAATAAAACCATATAAATTATTATTAATAAAACATATGATATTTTATACAAATCTATAAATAAAGTTAAAAATATAATTGGTGCTATTATAATATTATAAATAATATTTTTTCCTAAACTATTTATATTAATAATAATCAAACAAAACAAACTTAATATATTAAAAAATATTATATCTTTGATAAATATTTTAATAAAAAATATTACATTAAAATTTAAGCTATTACTTTTAACAAATAAAATTAATATAACAAATAAAATTAATCTCATTAAAATAATTAATATTGTGTTTATAAAAATATTATATAATATAATTTTTTTATAATTTTTTCTTAAAACCAAATATTCAGCTGAATTTAATATATCAAATAAATATATTTTAAAAGTAACATAAAATATTATAATATAATTCATTATTTTAATAAGTTTTTCAATATTTGAACAATTAATTATATTCATAATACCTAAATAATTTAATGTATCATAATTATTTAAATATTGAATAACACTTTTATCTATGAATAGAATTATCAATAAAAATAGTATTTGAAGCAAAAAATACTTTAATATTTTTTCTTTTATTAAGTTTATATTTTTATATATTATGTATTTCATATTTCACTCCAAAACATAAATTTTTTTATATTTTAAATTAATGTATTTTATTATTTCAAGTATTAATAATAAAATTATAATTTCTAATGAAAAGCAACATATTTCAAAAATAAATGAACTATATTGGAATGGATATAAATAATATCCATAAAACAAATGAAAATCACTAAATGTAGCTATAACATTAGATGAATATTGCCAACATCCATTAAGTATAATAATTAATGATAATATTCCACCACCTATAAATTTATTAAGACATTTATATAAACATATAGATATTAAAATTAAAATATTAATAATAATATAATATTTAATAAAACTATAGCAATTATATAAAATAAAAGGTATTTTATAATATTCTATAAAACTAAAACTAATGTTTCCAAAACATTTAAATGTAACGATAATAAGACCTATAATTATATAATATAAATAAATAATAAAATTAACTATAGAAACATTTTTTAAAAGATTGTTCAAATATTCTTTTTTATTTTTATATCTAATAATATTTTGATAGCTTTTATCAAAATATGAAATTGTATAAATTGACGAAACAAATAAAATACAAAAAAGAAATAATTGAAATAAATGACCACTAAATAAAGATAATATTGTACCTTCATAAGATAAACTTACTATATCACTATTTAATTCATAACTACTGAAAAATACTGCCAATATAGAAGCAAGAAAGATTGCTTTAAATTTATCTGTATTTAAAAGTATTTTTATTTTTTTATAATTCATCAATTGTTTTTTTATTAGATTTTTCATATAATTCACCATTATCAAATTTATATATTTTATCTGCTAGTTCATAAATATCTTCTTTTATGTGACTAGTTATTATTATAATTTTATCTTTTTTTACTTCATCTTTTAATATTTTTTTAATACTTTTAACAGATTTAGATTCAATACCATTAAATGCCTCATCTAATATAATTACTTTTGGATCTTCTATTAATACTTGAGCTATTCCAAGTTTTTGTTTCATACCAAGTGAATATTCACTATATTTTTTATCTTTTTCCTCATATAAGTTAACTTTTTTTAATGTCTCTAAAATATCTTTATCTGTTATTTTATTTTGAATTGATGCTAATAATTTTAAATTTTCAAATCCAGTCAAATCAGGTATAAAGTCAGGTCCATCTATTAATGCTCTAGTATTTTCTGGGAAAGAATTATTTTCAATATAATTATATCCATCTTGTAATATTTCACCACTTGTAGGAATATAAAATGCACATAATGTTTTTAAAAACATACTTTTCCCAGATCCATTTCTACCAATTAGCCCATATATAGTACCACTTTTAAATGTAATATTTATGTTATTAAGAACTGTAACTTTTTTAAACTTTTTTGTTAAATTTTTAACTTCTATTTTCATATTTTAATTCTCCTTTACTTTTCACACATATGTATAAATTTTTCTTTATTTTTATAAGATAATAATGCAATTAATAATGTTAATAAATACCAAGATAAATTAGTTGTTAAATATAGCAAAATGTTTTCTGTATTTCTCCATGAATATATTGTTAATAAATTAAAATAATTTGTTAAAATATTTAAATTATTTTGAAAAAATAAACCAATAATAACTTCACTTACAAACCAAAGTATATAAATTATCAAAAAACTTTCAATTAATGAAACTATAAAGTTTTTATTTTTACTCAATATGGTCAATGCAATATTTATATATATTCCTAAATTTAACACTATTATAATTATATATGAAATATAAAATATAGGATTATTATATAAAGTTTTCATAGTAGAATCTATTAGCATTAAATTAATATCTGCTTCAGGATTTAAATTTCTTGTAACTAAACAACAAATACCAAAAATTACTATTAATATTGTTGGTAAAATCCATATATCTTTATAAGCTGTTTTAAAAATATTTTTTATATAATTTTTATAATTGTCTCTTAATAAATAATTTTTTACTTCCTTACTATTAAACCTTTTCGATAATTCATATATAATTGGGAAAAGTATTAATAATGGAACAAAAAATGGAAAAAGTATTGACATAAATCTATCAAACATTATATTTTCAAATAAATAAAATGCACTATAGGTTGAAGTTTTATATTTTGTTATTTTATTACAATAATCTACAAAATTATCATCTACTTTAAAGTCTTTATCAAATTCTTTTATGTATTTTTGCTCAAATTTTTGTATATCATTTTTATCTATTTTACTATATTCTTTACAAATTTGAAAATATTTATGATCATATATTTGATTTTCTCTACCATCTTCTAAAAATCTATAATTAATCCATGATAATATAATTATCAATATTAAAATTATATATATTGTATTTTTAACTATTTTATTTTTTTTACCCATATTTTTCTCCTTTTAATATTAATAATTATAAAAATGTTATATTTTAATTAAAACCACTTTTAAAAAAAAACATTCCACTTTTAAGTGGAATACTAATAAACTAACTTATTATTTGTAAATTCTTCATAAATATTTAATTTAAATTTTTCTGTTTTTTGATTATTTTTATTATCTGTATATGTAAATATTAAATATAAATCATCGAGTTCTTTTTTACCAAATATTTGTGAATTATTTTCATTATTAAAATTTATTTTTGTTTCATTTAAAATATCTGAAATTAATTTAATATTATCTGAAATATCATTTTCAGTCATATAATATATTGTATTTTTACTATTTTCTATACTTATAGAATATTCTTTAATTAAAGTTTCACCATCGTCACCAATATAAATGATATCAGGAATAATAACAAATGTTTTTTGTGGATTAAATATAATATATCCACTTATTTGATATAAATTATTGCTAAAACTTATATCATAAATATTATTCTTGTTATAATTAAATAATGTAAAAATTATGCAAAATATAGTCGTCAATATAATTATTATCAATCCAATTAATATTAAAAATTTTCTTTTAGTTTTAAAAACATATGAATTTATTATATCTATAAAAGATTTATTTATTTTTTCTTTTTTTATTCTTTCACCACTCAATAAATCTTGTACATTTACTTTTAATTCTTTACTTAAATTAAATAATAGTATTGAATCAGGTAAATTTAATCCTGTTTCCCATTTTGAAATTGTTTTAGCATTAACTCCTATTTTTTCTGCTAATTCCTCTTGTGTCATATTTTGTTCTTTTCTTAATTCTGCTATAAATTTTCCTATTTTTCCTAAATCCATATTGCCTCCAATACTTTTTCAAATATATTTTAACAAATTATACCCTATTTTTAAATAAAAAATATGTAGATTTGGCACATTTCTTTCTTTAAATATTAAAATAAAACTTTTTTAATTTTAATCACATAAGTTTTAAAATATAATTTAATTTTTTAATTGAGTTTTAATATTCTTATCATTTTTTTTCATTTTTTTTTGATAAATTATTTTGAATTATTCATAATTGTTTTCAGTGTTTTTTTTGAGTTTTTTTAGTTAATTCGTCACAAAATTGAAAAAAATCGATTTTTTTGAAATTAAAAAGTCCTTAAAGTAAGGACTCAATTAATACTTATTACTTTAAAATAAATGTGTATTTTATACCTCTAATTAATAAATATAATTCTATTTTACTTGCATCTTTTAATTCACTTGGTACTTCAAAATATGAGTTTTTATCTTGTGCTATATCAACATCTATTTTATTTAAATGTATTGTATTATATTTACCCATATATCTATATCTAATAAATCCATAATATTTTAATAAATCTGATGGTGTTTTTATATGTTTATTTATATATAACGAATTATCTAAATTAAGAGTTCCTATTATTTTTAATACACTTAAATTACCTTTATTAACTGATTTTGGCATTACAATCATAGTTGAATTTTGACAATTATTATTAACACAATATTCATAATTTTCTTTAAATTTATCTTGAATTTCATAAGAATTAATTATTAATTTAGAATCTTTTAAAATAGTATCTTTAAAATCAATTTCATTTGGTAAAGCTAAACTACCTTTATCTTCTGTTTTAGTTAAATCTACTGGTTTTATTAATATATCTTTATAAGTAGAATCACTTATCATATTTTCATTATAATTACTTATTCTTAAAAAATATTCACTTTTAACATCTTTTTGATCTACTTCAAATGCTACTAATAATTTTTTATCTTCTCCTGAATTAACTGAAGTTGGTGTAAATAAAGTACCTAAATCCATAAATTTATCTCCTAAATCAAATCTAGGTATTAAAAGTTCATTATTAACTTGTAATCTAAATGTTTGTCTATCTAAATTTAAATTACTCATATATTTATTACTAACATTTATCTCAATTAAAACATAATATTTTCCTTCATTAATAACATTATTATTCATATCTGTATTAGTTATATAACTATTTTCTGCTTGATACCATAATTGATTTGCAAGTACTTCACCATTTTCAGTAAATTGTGGTATTTTTATATTTATTCTACTAATTGCAAATAAAGATACTCCAAATATAACACAAGAAACTAATACTGTTACAAATAATTTATTTTCTAATACAAAATATTTTGTTAAACGTAATAATTTTCTAAAAAATCTACTTATTTTATAAGTATCATTTCCTAATGTAACTTCTACTTCTTCATTATCTGTAATATCTATATTTAATTCTTCTAAATCTTTTTTAAAATCAAATTGTTTTAAATTAAATCCTAAAGTTCTTCCAAATATAATAAATAAGAATACAACTTGTGGCAATAAAACAATCAAACAAATATCTCTTACTGCTCTTACACTTTCAACATCTAAAGATTCTACTTGTAAATTTCTAAATATTGAAGCTATATATATAAAGAATATAAATAAACCAATATAATATAAAAATACCCATAAATAAGTACTTCTACTTTTTCTTTTAATAGATAAAATATAATATATCAATAAAGAAATAAGTATAGCAAAAATATCAAAAATATACATTATTGAATTTATATGATCTGTAAGTAAGTTAGCAGTATTTATATAAAAATGATTTGCAGCATAATCACTAAAAAAATTAAATATATTTAGTGTTTTAACTGACAAATATAAAAGCATAGCAAAAAGTACAGCATGAATTAATCTAAAATTTTTGATTAAGAATGCATAGGGTCTTCTAACTATCACTTTGCTAACCTCCTATTATAAAAAAATTATAGCATAAACTTTTATAAAAAAAAAGAGTTAGTCTCTTTTAAAGTAAATCATTTGCCCAGGCATTAAATAAATAGTTTTATTTTGATCTACTATATCTTCTTTTTTTTCATCAAAAATATCGCTTACTGTTTTTAATGTATCTCCTTCTTTTGTAATATAATAACTAACATCTTTTTTAGGAATTAATAAAGTTTGTCCAGGATAAATATAATCATCTAATTTAAGTCCATTTAATTCTGCTAGTAACTTAGTATTTACATCATAAAATTTTGATATTTGATAAAGAGTATCACCTTTCTTTATTTCATAAGTCATATAAAATGGACTTTCTAAATCTTTCTTTATATTTTCATCTAACATTTAATATCACCTAAAGTATTATATGTAATTTAAATTATTAGGTTATTTAATATATACAAACATAGTATTATCACTATTAAATGTTAATTCATAATTATAAAATAATTTTCTATTTCCATTTAATGGTTCATATAAATAGAAATAATCTTCAAATGAATAATATAATTTGTTATTATTTTCTTTGACTATTTTTATTTCATTATCATTTATTTTTTGTTTTAATTTATTATTTTCTTTTATTGTTTTATACATTCCATTATTAAATTCATATTTATATTTTGAATTTTCTTCATTATATTTAATTTTATTAATTTTATATTCATTTTTACTACAACTTACAAATTTTCCATTTTCATATTTAACAAAACCTTTTTCATTATTTCCAATTATTTTAACTTTATTATTTTTAGTATTTATTTCATATAAAATAGAATATTTATTATCAAATATATATAAATTATTTTTAATATTTCCTACAAAATAAGAATCAAAATCTAAATTATATCCAAGATTAATTGTTTTTTTATTAGAATTTGTTAAGTTTAATGATATTAATGATGTAAATTCATGCTCTTCATCATTATTAGCCATATAAATAGTATCTCCTAATAAATATGCTAAACTATTATCATATTTATCTTTTTCAAATAATACTACATTTTTATATGATTTACCATTCATAATATAATATCCTTTATAATTCCATAATGCTATATATTCATTATCATTAAGTAAATTATAATATATAAAATCTTTATTAGGTTTTGTAGTATTTACATCTATTTTTTTATATTGTTCTAATAATGGAGAATCTATTATATTATAGTCAACAAATTCATTATCTTTATAGCATAATGGATAAGTTTCAATTCCATCGATTATAGGATATATACAACTAAATTCATCATCCTCTATTGTATTTATTTTTTTTATTTTTGATATTAAAAATTTTCTTTTTGTATAAACATCAAAATTATATTTTTTATTTCCATCATTTATTTCATAATAAAATCTTTTATTTTTATAAATTGTTTTAATTTGATAATTATTTAATTTATATTCAACTGTATAATTTGAAAATCCATATTTAAATAGTATTAAAATTATACATAATAATATTGAAAAAACAAGTATTTTTTTCATTATACCACCTAATTAAATTATACAAATATTAAACAAAAAAAGAAAGTGTTATTCACACTTTTCTTTTCCATTAACTACTCTTGTTTTTCCTGTACTTGTATATCCACTTAAAGTTTTCTTATCACTCCACTTATATGTATAATATTTTGTATTTACTTTTTTAGCAGTAGCATTTACTTTTTCAGTAGTATATTTTACACATTTGTCTCCTTCAAGTTTATAACCAGAAGCGCAAGATTTTACATAAGATACTTTTGGTTCAACTTTTGTACAAGTTTTACCATTTAAAGTATATCCTGCTTTTGAACATTTATATTCAATTTTTCCATTTGTTACTTGATAACATTTTAAACTTGATCCACTACCTTCAGTTAAATTAGCAGTACTTGGACAACTATATGTTTTATCTACTACATAACATTTTAAGTTTGATCCACTACCTTCAGATTTACTTCCAACAGGACAACTATATTTTGTTGTACTTGGTGTAGTAGTTGTTACATCTCTATAACATGTATCTGTATATTCTTGTTTTATGTCTTCACATTTTTGTTCAGGTACACTCTTATAACATACATTACAAGTTGTTTTTGTTTGTCCATTTATAAATTTATTTACGCAATCACAATTGTATGGCACTTGAGTATATATAGTTTTACAACTTGGTTTTGTTTGAGTTTTAGTACAATCATATGCTTCTCTTTTTGTTGTAGTAGTTCCGGGAACAACTGTTTCAACTCTGTTTACATATCTTTTCTTTTCAGTAACTATTGTATTTACTTTTGTTTTTGTTCCAGCAGTTACTACTGGTGTTGCACTTTCAGTTAATGTTGTAGTTTCTTCTTTCTTAGTAGTAGCATCTTTTGTATCTGCTACAACACTTTTAATACAATATTTACCATCTAAAGTATATCCAGCTTTACAACTATAATTTGTTTTTGTTCCAGTTACAAGTTTTTTAAATTGATATTGAGTAATTTTTTCAACTGTACATTTCTTTTCACATTTATCATCTTTACAATAATTGTGACATCCTAATACTTTAATTACATAATCAGATTCAGTATTACATACTAAATTAGTTTTTAATTCATATCCAAGTTCAGTTTTAATTAAACTTACATAAGAACTATATTGATTACATGCATTACCATCTTCATCTACAAATGGTAATAATAATTTCTTTTCAAGCATTTCTGCTAAAGTTATTTTAACTTCTTGACCTTCTTCAGTAGGCATTTTATCATCTGTGAAATAACTTTCTCCAGCTTCTTGCATGTATTTAATATTTTCTCTAAATACATTACTGTAGAAAGGTTTCATGTTTGGAACTTTCTTTTGGAATAACCAAACTAAGATAAAGATAAATAACCCAGCAAATATAATTTTAACTAATAAATCTAAAATGCTAAATCCATTTTTTCTATCATTGCTATACATATTATATACCCCCTTCTATTAATTTAATTTTCTTGTTTGTAAATGATCATATTTATATTCTAGTGTATCAAATAAATCTTGACTAAATCCAACTGAATCAGGAACATTATCAACTTCTACTCCTGCAGCTGTTGCTATTACATTATTCCATTCACCAGTTACTATACCAGTATATATTTCAGAAACAGTAATATCTGTTAATAACTTAGTATAATAATCTACACAAACTTTAACACATACAGGTTGCATACTATCAATATTATATTCAAATACTGTTGTTCCATAAGGATTTGTTGTTGATAAGAAAGCAAATAATCTATCTTTTGCTTGGAAATCATAAGGATTTACATCTCCATACATTCCATCACATTGCCATTCATTCCAGAATTTATAACCCAATTTTTCTACTTGTTCTCTTATAAGATCTGATGGATAAATGTTATTTTTTTTAAGTTCTTCTTTTTCTTCTTCACTTAAACTCATTATTTCAGTAATTCTTTTATATATATCATCATAACTCTTTATAAATTCTTGTAATTCTGTTCCATCTGTAGTAAATAAATGAGCTGGAACATGATGCCATCCAATTAGTTGTGGTGATGATGGTATATTAGTATATAAAACTAAAAATTTTTGTGCATAATCATCAACTATATTAACATCAAACATTTTATTTCCGTTTTCATCTAATGGTAATTCACCATTCATTACTCTAATACAATTAGCTATATTATCAACTGTAACTACTGATTTTTCATTTTCACTTAAATCATTCATTAATGGTTGATAATATGTTTCATAAATATAATTTGCTCTTGCTTCTACTTGAGCATTATCTGTAACATCAAAGAATGTTCCATATTCACCAAGTTTTAAATTATTTGTATTATTTTCTAAATTTGGTGTTACATCTTCAGCACCTGGTATAATTATAGTTTCATCTTCATTATTTTGAGTTTCATCTATAGTTTCTACTTTATTATCTGTTTTATTATTTGAATTAGTAAGAGCACATGTTCCACCAATTCCTAATAAAGCACCAGCAAGTCCAATAGCTACATATTTACCAGCATTACTTTTTCCTTCTTTAATTTCTGGTCCTTCATATGAACTTGTTTCCTCATATATAGGCATTTCAATATCTTCTTCTGGATGTTCTTCTTCAATTGGTTCTTCATCTAATGATGAGGCTTTTTGAGTATCTATTTCATATCTATAATCATCATATTTTTTCTTAAGATTTTTTAATTGTTCTTTTGATAAATCTAATTCTTTAACTTTCCTTAAATCTTGAACAGCTTCTGTATATATCTTTTGTGAACGAATATCTTCAGATATTATTCTATCAATTTCAAACTTATCTCCTCTTTTTTTAACATCTTCAAATTGATTATGAAGTAAAATGTCTTGTTTAAAGTGATAATTTTTTACTAATGTAATTTCTTCTAATAATTTTTCTTTCATTTTATATTCCCCCTTAAATGTGATTATGATTATACCACAAATGTACATAAATGTCAATAATTCACAACATTTTCACTTATCGCAATTATTATTACATAATTATTTTTATTAGTCAACATTATTTTTACTTTTAATTAATACCTTATCTAATTTAAATTCAAATATAGTAAATATCGTTAATATGAAATATATTATTCCTTTAAATACGTTCTTATATATAAATATTGATTTAATATAATTTTTTGAGTAATCTATATAGTTCATAGAATTTAGCACAATATATTTTAAGATATAACTACTAAATATTCCTAAAACAATTACTATAATTAACTTACTAATTCTAGCAGTTGAATAATATTTTTTATAGTTATAGCATATTGGAACTAATAAAAATATTATAAATAAGCTTAATATTAAATAAATAACTCCAAATAAATTACTATCCGCTAAAAAATAATATATCATTTCAATAATAGTTAAAATAATATATAAAATTGTTAATGAATAAATGGCTATTTTCTTATATTTATACATTTTTTCTTATTTGTCTCCTTAAATAAATTATAACACAATACTTGTTTTTATAAAATATAATATGTTATATTAAATAAGAGGGTTTAATATGAATAGTAAACTATTATTTAACTATATAAAAATGCAAAGTTATTATGATCATGACTTAGAATATATTGAAAATTATTTAGATTTAACTTTTCAACAATTAGTAAGATCATCTTTTAAATTATTAAATTCTTTAATTGATTCAAATCAAATTATAATTAATAGTACTTATTTAAATGATATAGATAGTTGTATAAATTTTATATGTTATTTATTTAAAAATGATAAAATTACTGAAAAAGAAATAGAAATTAATAAAGAAAGAATTAAAAAATCAAAAATGGCTTTAATAGCTAATGCTAATAAATATAATAACGATGTTTTAATTAAATGTGCTAGTAAATTAGATAAAATATCTTTAGATAAATTTATTAATTTAGATAATCTTAAAAAAATAGTAATAAATTTAATTGATAAGAAAGAAGATACTAATATTATTAAGAAATTTATAAGTACTAATAAAGGCGAATTACTTATTAATACTGGTGAATTATTTGATTATACTTTTAAGTTAGCCATAAAGTCTTTAAATATAAATGATAGAGATATTTATTATTATATCTGTCTTTTAAAAATGTTTTATACTAAAAATATTAATAAAGATAAATATATTAAAATGTTAAATATTGTTAGTAATGATTCTAATAGTTTTGCAAATGAAATATATTTAATATTATTTAATGATAGAGATGCTTTAAGTGAAGAAGAAATATTAGATAAATATGGTATTATTACAAAATTACAAGATAAAAAAATTATTATACCTAAATCTATTAGTAATTGTGATGAATGTATTATAACTATTGATGATGAAAATACAATGTTAAGAGATGATGCTTTAAGTATTAAAAAAGATGGTAATAATTTTATAGTAGGAATACATATTTTAGATGCTGGTAAATTTATAAAGCCTAATAGTAAGATAGATATAGATGCTTTAAATAACTATAAATGCTTATATTGTACAGAAGATAATAATTTAAGAATATTTAGTAATGAAATAGAAAATGAATTATCTTTAAATGAAAAAAATAATAGAAATTGTATATCTCTTTATATTATTTTTAATGAAAATGCTGATATTATTGATTACTTCTTTAAAGAAGAAAATATTTTAATTAGAAATAATTTAAGTTATACACAAACAGATAGTATTATTGAATGTGGATTTCATGATTATAATTTTTTAAAAGATTTATATAACCTTGCTTTTATATTGGAAAATAAAAATAAAAAGAAAAAAGATTATTGGAAAAATAAAACTATTCCTAATAATCCACTTGATTCAAAAAGTAATACTATTGTTAGAGAATTTATGGTTTTATATAATTATTTAATAGCATCTTTTGCTAAAGAAAATAATATTCCTTATATTTATAGAGTACAAGAAAAATCTTATTTAAAAGATTTAATTAGTGAACTTAATATTGATAAAGATGATGAAATTAGTCAAATTGCAAATAATACTTATTTATATAGTAAATATAGTACTATTGCTATGCCACATAGTGGTCTTAATTTAGATGTTTATTCTCATTCAACTGATTCTGCTAGAAGATATCCTGATTTATATAATCAATATTTATTTCATAAATTTTATTTTAAAGATAAAGAATTTGAATTTAATGAAGATAATTTTAAATTATTAGTTGAATATTTTAATCAAAGAACAACTGAATTACATTTAATGAAAAGTGAGTTAATTAAAGTTAGAAAGCCTAAATAATTAAACTCCCATATATTTTCCACTTTTTTTAAATATTATTTTTCTTATTATATCAAAAGGTATTACGCTAAATGCTAATATTATCATTACTTCAAATTCATATATAGTAAGTCCTGTAGTTCTAAATATTTCTCCTCCAAAATATATTAATGTTACTTGTACTATTGTAATGAATAAAAATATTAATAAAAAGATTTTATTTTTAAATATATTTGCAAAAGTATTTATTCTATGTGTTCTTGAATTAAATGCATTAAATATATCTATAAATATAAATAATCCAAAAAATGCTGTCATTAAATATTTATTATTAATATCATATCTATATAATGAATATATAAATGGAGATTTTAAAAACCAAATACATAATAACATTGAATATATTCCATCAAAGAATATTTGATTTTTCATGTAAGAATTAATTATTTTTTCATTTTTCTTTTTAGGACGTTCTTCCATATATTCTAAAAGTGCTGGTTCAAATGAAAATGCAAGTCCTGCAAATGTATCCATAACCATATTAACCCATAAAACTTGTATTACTGTTATTGGAGATAAAATTCCTATAAAAGGACCTATTATACTAAGTAATACAGCACAACAATTAACACTTAATTGAAAAATAACAAATTTTCTTATGCTTTTAAATATTGTCCTTCCATATAGTATAGCAGATGATATAGACATAATATTATTATCTATAATAACTATATCACTAGTTTCTTTTGCTATTTCTGTTCCACTTCCCATTGAAAATCCAACATCTGCTTTTTTTAATGCTGATGCATCATTTACTCCATCTCCAGTCATACCAACTACTAAATCATTTTCTTGTGCTAACCTTACAAGTCTATTTTTATCTTGAGGTAAACTTCTACTTAATACTCTTAATTTATTAAGTATTTTTTTTACATTTTCATCAGACATATTATTAAATTCTTCACTTGTTAATACAATATCACTATCACTATTTATTATTTTTAAATCTTTAGCAATAGAGGATGCTGTTTCTTTAGCATCTCCTGTTACCATTACAACTTGTATACCAGACTTTTGTATTAATTCTATTCCTTTATATGCTTCTTTTCTAATAGTATCTTTTAAAAATATAAAACCAACTAATGTAAGTGCTTCTACTTTTTCATTATCACTAATTGCGATAGCAAGAACTCTTTCTCCATTTTTAGTTTTACTATTAATATATGAATTTATTTTATCTTTTTCAAGTAATACTCTTTTAGTACCATCATTTTTTAAATAAAAATTACATTTATCAAGTATTACTTCATAAGCACCTTTTATAAAAGTAGTTTTATTATTATAATTTGTTGTTATAGTAGAATATTTAACTTTACTATTAAAATTTACTTTATTTAATATTTTATATTTAGATTTATCATCACTTTTCATAAATTCTAAAATTGCTCTTTCAGTTGTATTACCACCTTCACATTTTGAATTATCAAAAAAAGCATCATTATTATAAACAAAAGATTGATAAATAATATCATAATTATTTAACTTTTTTAATTCATCAACATTTTTATATTCTATTAATTCTGCATTTGTATATCTTACTGCTTTTAAATGTCCTTCTGTAAGAGTACCTGTTTTATCAGTAAATAATATATTTAAAGATCCTGCTGTTTCTATTCCAACTAATTTTCTAACAAGTACATTTTTCTTTAATAATCTTTTCATATTAGATGATAAAACTAATGTAATCATCATAGGAAGACCTTCTGGAACAGCCATTACTACTACTGCTACACTAAGTGTTAATGCATATACAAAATGAGGAAAAAATATTTTAAAATCAAATATTTTACTTAAATCAAAATTATTAGCAATAACTACTGCATTTAACATATATGATAAAAATACAAGTACTGCTCCTATATAACCAATTTTACTTATAACTTTTGCTAAATCAGTAAGTCTTGATTTTAATGGACTTGGTTCTGTTTTTTCTTGAATTGAAGTTGCTATTTGACCATAATGTGTTTTATCTCCTACTAACTCTACTATCATAATAGCATTTTGTTCTGTTATGATAGAACCCATATAAACATCATCATTAACATTTTTTTGTTTTTCTAATGTTTCACCTGTTAATGAACTTTCATCAATATAAACTTCTCCTTCAATAATTTTTCCATCTGCAGGTACTCTATCTCCACTATCTAAATATACAATATCACCTACTACTACATCATCTATTTCAATAACTTCTTTTTTAGAATTTCTAAGTACTTTTACTGATATTTTACTATTTTCTTCTGCTAATTTATCAAATGCTTTTTCACTTCCATATTCTGATATAGCAGAAATAAAAGATGCTAAAAATATAGCAACTGCTATACCTAAAGTTTCATATATATTAGAATCTTGAAATAAAAAAACTATTTTTATTGCTAATGCTATTAAAAGTATTTTAATAATTGGATCATTTAAAGATTCTATAATTAAATTAAAAAATGAATTTTTATGCTTATTAGATAATTTATTTGAGCCATATAATTTTCTAGATTCTACTACTTCTTTACTGCTAAGTCCTGTTTTTTTATTAGTATTCATATTTTCCTCATTTAAGTTTATTATGCTATTTATAAAAAAATGACTTAAATATATAATTTACTTATTAATATTAAAATGATAAAATTAATTAAGAGGTAAGTAGTATGAAAAGAGTTGATAAAAATAATTATTATTTAGATATAGCACAAGCTGCTTGTGAAAGAGCAACTTGTCTTAGAAAGAAATGGGGAGCAATAATTGTTAAAGATGATGAAGTTATATCAACTGGATATAATGGTGCTCCAAGAGGAAGAGCAAATTGTACTGATTTGAATAGATGTATAAGAGAAGAATTAAATGTTCCAAGAGGAGAAAGGTATGAACTTTGTAGAAGTGTTCATGCTGAACAAAATGCAATTATTTCTGCTGCTAGAAAAGATATGATTGGAGCTACTTTATATATTGTTGGTATTGATCCTAAAACAAATGATTATGTAGCAAATTCTATGTCTTGTAGTATGTGTAAAAGATTTATTATTAATAGTGGTATAGAAAAAGTTGTATTTAGAGATACTAAAACTAAATATAGAGAAGTTCTTGTAAAAGATTGGATAGAAAATGATGAAAGTATTAATGGTACTATGGGTTACTAGGAGATTAAAATGATTTTAGACATAATTATACCCGTATTCAATAAAGAAAAAAATATTTTAAATACTTATAATAAAATAAATGAAGAACTTTCTAATATTAAACATAATTTTATATTTGTAGATAATAATTCTAGTGATAAATCTTTCGATATTTTAAAAGATATTTATAATAAAGATGATAGTAATGTTAAAATAATTAGATTATCTAAGACATGTAATATTGAAACTTGTATATATGTAGGAATAAAATATAGTAAACATGATTTAGTATGTATTTATAATTATTTTAATCCTTCTAATATTTTAAAAATGTATAATTATTTAGAAAAAAATAATGATATTGATTCAGTATGTTTATATTCAAATAATAAAAAATCTGTTAAAGAAAAATTTTTAAATTTATTTTTAACAACTAAATATGATAGTAATAAAACATTAAATAGAATGTTTAGAAGAAATGTTTGTAACGCTATTATCGAATATTCAAAAGATAATATGTTTACTAATTATACATTTGATTTAATTGGTTTTAAAACAGAATATATAAATTTTGAAAATAAAAATAGTATATGTAATTTTAATTTAATTTATTATAGTGATAAAATTATTAATTTATTTAAATATTCTTCTTATATATTATTTACTTTATCTTTTATATATTTAATATTTATATTATTTGATTTAATTCACATAAGTAATGAAGTAATATTGTTAATAATTTTATTATTTACATCTTTAAATTTGTTAATGTTATATTTTAATACTAAATATAATTTAAAAATTAAAAATGAATATTATATAAAAGATAAAATAGGTTTTGATGAAAATTTCTTATAATTAAAAGTAGATAATTTTGTTGTTATCTACTTTATTTTAATTTTGCATAACTTTGAGCATTTAATGATAGTGGTGAAAATTGTTTATTTTTATAAAGTACATATGCAGCAGCACCTATCATCGCAGCATTATCTGTACAATATTTTTTTTCTGGCATATGCATTTCTACACCAAGACTTTCACACATTGATTTTAATGCTTCTCTAATATGAGTATTAGCGGCAACTCCACCACTAATTAAAAATGTTTTTAAATTATAATTTAATAATGCTTTTTTAGTTTTATCTACTAAATGTTCTGTAACACAATCTTGAAATGAACGAGCTACATCATATTTATTAACCTCATTTCCTCTTTGTCTTTCATTATGAACTAAATTATTAACATGACTTTTAATACCACTAAAACTAAAATTATAAGATTCATCATTTAAAATATTAGGCATTTTATAAGTAGGTTCTCCTTGCAATGCATATTTTTCTACATTAGGTCCACCTGGATATGGTAAATCTAATATTCTTGCAACTTTATCATATGCTTCTCCAATCGCATCATCTAAAGTTTGACCTAAATATTCAAATTCATTTTCACTTTTCATAAGTATTAAATCAGTGTGTCCTCCTGATACGATTAATGAAAGTAATGGATATTCAAGTTTATTTCCTATCATATTAGCATAAATATGTCCCATCATATGATTAGTACCAATAAATGGCTTATTATAAATAAATGCAAGGGCTTTTGTTGCTTCTACTCCAACAAGTAAACTTCCAAGTAATCCAGGAGCATAAGTACAAGCAAAAGCATCCATATCTTCTAATTTCATATTAGCTCTTTGTAAACATTCATCTATTACCATTGTTATATTTTCTAAATGTAATCTACTTGCTACTTCTGGTACTACTCCTCCATATTTTGTATGAACATCTATTTGAGAATTTATTACTGTTGCTATATCTTCAAAACCATTTTTAATAATACTTACACTAGTTTCATCACAAGAAGATTCAACTGCTAAAATATATACATCTTTCATTATTTCACCTTCTCCATTATAATTGCTGTATTTTCTCCATAATATCTTTCTCTTAAACTAATTTCTTTAAAACCAAGTTTACTATATAATCTAATTGCTTCATTATTGTTTTCATTTACTTCTAGCATTATTCTACTGTAATCTTCTTCTTCAATCATTTTATTCATAAGTGAAGTTGCTACACCTTTTTTTCTATCTTCCTCATTTACAAATAAATTCATAATATCAATAACGCCATCAACTAATCTTATTTCTAAATAACCTAATACTTTTTCACCATCCATATAATTATAAACAGAATCAGTATCACTTAATATTTCTTTATTAATCATGATTTTCCACCTCAATTTTTTTAACATAGTTTGCTTTAATATGATGTGGATTTTCACTTTTCATATTTTCACAATATTTTATTATTTTTAAAACATCTAATTTTTCTTCTACTTTTTCATAGTCACAGTTATCTTCTTCACTATAATATTCAGGAATTATATTGTTATTATTTTCATCAAATGCACTTATATAATATCCTTTATTATCTTCAATAACAGCTTTTCTTTTTTTATTATTATCATTACTTACTAAATAAGCGGTTAAACTTGATATAGTATTAATATCTATATTTAAAGCATAAGCCATTGTTTTTGCTATTGACAAACCTATTCTAATACCAGTAAAACTACCTGGACCATTAACTACGATAATCTTTTTTAAATCTTTAACATTTAAATTATTTTCTTTAAATATTTCTTCTATCATAGGCATAGTATAAATAGAATGACTATACTCACTTTCTTTTGTTTTTATAAATAAATCATCATTATTTTTAAGTGCTATTGTTATTAAGCTTGAATGTGTATCAATAAATAAAAGCATGGAAGTCACCTCTTTCCATGCTATATTATATCACTCTTTTCTTATTTTTTAAATGTTTATATATTTCCATTACTGTTAAAATTGGTAATGCTAGTAAAAATAATAGTATCAAATATAAATATGGTATTTGATAAGTTTGTAAGAATTTAGATAAGAATGGTACTTCCATAACTAAAATTTGTAATAATATACTAATAACTATAGTTAATAAAACAAAATAATTCTTTTTAAAGCTATTTTCAAAAATACTTTTACTTTCACTTCTACAATTTATTACATGAATATTTTGAATAAATACCATTAAAGCAAGAACATATCCTCTTGCATGAGCAACTTCCATATGTACTTTATTAATTAAGAATATCCATAATAAGAAAACAATAATTCCTATAAATAATCCTGATATTAATATTTGTTTTATTAATTCTTTTTCAAATATACTTTCATTTGGATCTCTAGGTTTTTCTTTCATAATTGTTTCTGTTTCTCTTTCAAATGAAAGTGCCATATCTTGTAAACCATCAGTTACTAAATTTAACCATAATAATTGAATTGCAACTAAAGGAATAGGTAGTCCAAATGCTATTGACAATACAAAGAATAATACCTCTGCAAACCCACAAGATAATAACATTATACAAATTTTTCTAATATTTGAATAAGCATTTCTTCCTTCTTCAATACCAGCTACTATAGATGAAAAATTATCATCAATTACTATCATTTTTGCTGTTTCTTTAGCAACATCTGTTCCACTTCCCATAGCAATTCCAATATTAGCTGCTTTAATCGCAGGAGCATCATTTACTCCATCTCCAGTTACTGCTACAAATTCTCCTTGTCTTTGAAGTGACTCAACTATTTTTAATTTTTGAAGAGGTGTTACTCTTGCAAAAACTTTTTTATCACTAATAAATTTATCAAATTTATCTTCATCATCAATATAAAAATCTAAATTTTCTCCAGTTGTTACTTCGCTTTTATCTTCAATCATGTTTAAACTTTTAGCAATTGCATATGCAGTCAAGGCATGATCTCCTGTTATCATTAATACTTTTATGCCTGCTTTTTTACATAATTTAATTGATTCAATTGCTTCTTTTCTAACTGGATCTATAAATCCTACTAATCCAATAAAATTTAAATTAGATATATCTTTTTCACTATATTTTTCTTTTCCTTCAATTTCTCCATCACATATTGCGATTACTCTATAACCATTTGATGCCATTTCTTCATTTTGTTCTAATATTTCTTCTTTATTTAATTTAACTAATTTTCCATCTTTATATGAATGTTTACAAAAATCTAGTATTACTTCTAAAGAACCTTTACAAGTACAATATACTTTATCATCTTTTTGATAAAATATAGCACTATATTTTTTTTCTGATTCATATGGTATTTCATATATTTTTTTATAAGTTATTTTATCTGTACCTAATTTTTTAGATAAGGCTAAAAATGCAACATCAATAGAATCTCCAAAATATTCCCATTTATTTTTATTTTTTTCTAACATTGCTTCATTATTAATTTTACCTAATATTGAAATATATTTTGCATTTTCTATATTAGAATTATTATATGGTATTATTTTACCTTCAGAATTGTATCCGTTTCCTTCTATATCAAATTCTTCTTTACTTGCTAAAACTATTTTTTTAGCAGTTTGTTCATTAACTGTTAGTGTACCTGTTTTATCACTAGCAATTACTGTACAACTACCTAAACTTTCAACAGAATTTAATTTTTTAACAATTACATTTCTTTTACCCATTTTATTAGAACCAATAGTAAGAGCCATTGTAAGAGCAAGTGGTAAACCTTCTGGCATAGCTGATACTGATAATGCAACTACTGATAAAAATATATCTATTGAACTATAACCTTTAAAATATAAAACAATTCCTATAATTATTGAAATTACTACAATAATCATTGATATTTGTTTTGAAAATTTTTCCATTCTTATTGTTAATGGTGATTTAGTATCAGCAGTGGATGTTACTTTTTGAGCAATTTTTCCAACTTCTGTATTAATACCTGTTTTAGTTACTACTGCTAGCGCTCTTCCTGTCATAACAGAAGTTGCTGCATATAACATACATTTTTTTGAAATTTCATTATCATTTGCTACTTCTATATTTTTATTTACTCCAATACTTTCTCCAGTTAAAACAGATTCATTTACTGTAAGATTATTTGATGATAATATTCTTGCATCTGCTGATATTACTGTTCCTGGTTCTATTACAATAATATCTCCAGGTACTATTAAAGATGAATCTATTTCTTTATGTTTATTTTCTCTTATAACTTTTACTTTTACTTTAATTAAATTTTTTAATGCTTCACTATTTTGATTAGCTTTATATTCTTGAAATGTAGATACTATTGCATCAATTAAAATAATAAATATAATTGCAATTCCATCAATTGTTTCAGATACTACAAATGAAAGTATAGCAGCCACTATTAAAACATAAATAATTGGATCGTTTATAGCACTCAAAAAAAGTTCAAAAACATTTTTCTTTTTTTCTTTTGGAAGTTCATTTAATCCATATTCTTTTAATCTACTTTTTGCTTCTGTATTTTTAAGACCACTTAAAGAACTTCCTAATTCTTTTAATACTTTATTTTTATCCATCTTACTATAATCTTTTTCCATTTTAGCTCCTAATTTATAAAAAGTGATTTATTTAATCACTTTTACCTAATTCTACATTAAATACTTTATGTTCTTTTCCTCTAATTACTGTAATTTCAACTATTTCATTTGGTTCATGTTTATATAAGTAATATCTTAATCTTGCAACATTTGTAACTTCATTATCACCTATTTTAACAATTACATCTCCTTTTTCAATTCCAGCTTTATTAGCAGGTCCTCCTGCAGTTGATTCTAAAACAATTACACCTGAAGTTATTGAATCATCTAAAGTTATTCCTTCTCTTCTTAAATAATATGTTGGAGTAGATATTTCTGCCATACTTACTCCTAAATATGATCTTTGTATTTCTTCTTTATTAACAATTTTATTGGCATAATTAACTGCATCTTCAATTGGTATTGCAAAACCAATTCCTTCTATTTCATTTTCTACTATTTTCATAGTATTAATACCAATAACCTCTCCATTTACATTACAAAGAGGTCCACCACTATTTCCAGGATTAATTGCTGCATCTGTTTGCATAACATTCATAATCCAATCATTTGTAGTAGAACTTACTTGTACTTCTACCATTCTATCTTTTCCACTTAATATTCCTCTTGTAACTGTACCTAAATAATCAATATCCATAGGAGATCCAATAGTAAATACAGTATCTCCTAATTTAGCATTTTCACTACTTCCTATTTTAGCAACACTTGTAACATGTGATTTATCTATTTGAATAACTGCTATATCTGCAAACTCATCACTACCTATAACAGTTGCATCTAATGTTTCACCATTACTTAAAACTACTTTTATTTCACTAGCATCTTCTACAACATGATGATTAGTCATTATATATCCTTCTTCACTATATATAAATCCAGAACCAATCCCAGCTAATGAATTTCTTTGATAATTTTCAACAACTACTACTGCATTATAAATCTTATCTATACCTTCAGATATTCCATTATCAGTTACTGTAACTAATTTTTCAGAAGTAGATGCTTTTTCACTTTCTTTATTTATAGGTAAAAAATATAATGCTGTATACATTATACCTGCTCCTAACAATGAAGATAATAAAATACTAATAAAATATGTTAATTTATTTTTCATTTTTCTCCTTTATTCAATATATGATATTTGTTTATAATTTTCTGGAAATCCCATTCTATATAATACCTTATCAATTTTAATAGAATTTAATTTTGAAGATAACCAATCTATTTCATATTCAATTTCATTCATCATCATTTTAAAATCATTATATGTTAACATATGTTTTAAAATAATTATTAATGCAAAAATATCATGTTTTCCATAGATATATTCATCTTCTACTTTTGGTATATCAAGTTCATAATGAAATCTTGTATCATCAATACTTTTTTGTGTTTCATGATTATATAGTATATCTTCATGAGCACATAAATTTCTATAATTAGATAAAATTGTAAGATAATCTCCTAAAGATTCTGAATTAATATTTGAATAGTATGACGCTATTTCATTTTTATCATCTTGTTTTAATACTGAAAATAGTTCACTTACTAATCCAAAACTTAATACTTTAACTCCTACCCATAATGGTATATATCCATAATTATTTATATAATGACTTGTTGCTGTATGTTGGTACCCATTAATTCTTATTTGTCTTTTTATTTTTCTTATTAAATCATTTATTTGTCTATTTTTTTCTTTTGTTCTATCAAAATTATCAGGATTTAAATAATCTTTTTCTTTATATCCATATTTTCTACTTAAAACATAACTAAATATTGATTTATAGTTATTTTCTACAATTAATAAATTTTTAAAAATTATATTTCTAAAATATCTATCAAATGAAAATAATGCATATAATTCTTCAAAAGTAGATCCTGGAATAAATTTTTTAGAACCATTTATTAAAAAAGGAGAACGATATCCATTCAAAAAGAAATAGTTTTCTCTTAAAAGTATAGTTTTTGCTTTATCATAATCATTTATAGTAAGCCCTTTACTTTTTAATATATCTAATTGTTCCTCAATTGTTTTAAATACTTTTGCAGCCATATACACTCTCCTATTGTAAATTATATCATTTAATAAGATTTTTTTAAATGATTTTTTTATAATTTAACACTAAAAAAGTTCGACTTGTATCGAACTTTTGAAACATTGAAATAATTATATTAACGTTTACTAAATTGTGGTGCTCTACGTGCTTTCTTAAGACCATATTTCTTTCTTTCTTTAATTCTTGAATCACGAGTAACCATTCCATTTGCTTTTAATACTGGTTTACTTTCTGCATTTGCAAGAATTAAAGCTCTTGTAATACCTAATCTAATAGCACCTGTTTGTCCTGAAAATCCTCCACCTTTAACTACAACATCAATATCATATTTATCTTTATTTTCTGTCATTTCTAAAGGTTGAACTAAATCCATAACTAATGTTTTATAAGGCATGTATTCATTAACATCTTTTCCATTAACAGTTATATTTCCTTTTCCAGGTACAAGTGTAACTTTAGCAACACTTCTTTTTCTTCTGCCAATAGCAGTTATTTTATTTTTTTCTGCCATATTACTTTACCTCTAAACTTTCTGGCTTTTGAGCCTCATGTTTATGTTCACTTCCAGCATAAACAAATAATTGTCTATACATTTGTCTTCCTAATCTATTTTTTGGAAGCATTCCTCTAACTGCTCTTTCAACCATTTCTACTGGATATTTTTCTTTCATTTCTTTAGCAGTTCTCTCTCTTAATCCTCCTGGATATCCACTGTGATTATAGTACATTTTCTTATTTAATTTGTCTCCAGTTAAATTAATTTTTTCAGCATTAATAATAATTACATTATCTCCACAAGCTAAATGTGGTGTATAAGTTGGTTTATGTTTTCCTTTTAATACATGAGCTGCAGCTACTGCAACTTTACCTAAGTTCTTACCCTCTGCATCAATAACATACCACTTATGTTCAATGTTTTCTTTCTTTAACATAAATGTTTTCATAATTTTTCCCTTCTTTGATTTCAATGCTGTTATATTTGCAACTATAACTCTCTTTCCCACAGAGATTGCATCCCCATCAAAATGTACCGAAAATATTATATAAAAAGTATATTACAATGTCAAATATTTTTTTCATATTTTACTTGATTTTCTATTATTTTTTACTATTTTTCACTTTTTAAATACATAATATGCTTGACAATCATTATATATCATTGATAAAATTATTATGATAATGGAGGAACAAAAAATGAAGAATAAAATAGGGATAGCATTAATAGCAGTATTATTTGTAGCAAGTAGTGCAGCTGCTGCAACTGGATATATTTATGATAGTAAAAGGGTAGAAAAGAATCCAAATTTACCAAATAATGAAAATAAAATTACATATGAATATTATTTAGAAGATGAACTTCAAGAACAAATGCCAGTAAATCCAGACATAACAAATGAAGATGGAACTGTTACTAAGGATAATGTTTATAGATTTTCTAGATATGTTTGTACAAATGATGTAACTGGTGAATTTAACAATGAAACTTGGACTTTTACACCTAGTGAAGAAAAAGAAAGTAATTGTAGCTTATATTTTGTTAATTCTTTCTATGATGTTACATTAGATGTAAGAGGTGGGGTTGCAGCTGATGTAAATCCAATTAAAGTTGAAAGAGAAAGTGACAGAGATTTCATAATAACTCCTGATGAAGGTCATGAATTTAAAGAAGTAACTTGTACAAATGGAAAAGAAGCAAAATGGGATCAATCAACTAATACATTAAATATTAGTGCTATTACTGAAAATTTAGCTTGTACTGTTATATTTGGAACTCAAGATTTAAAAGTAGATATAACTGTTAAGAATGGAAATGGTACTACAACTGAAACAGCTGGTTATGGTGAAAGTGTTAGTGCTATAGTTCAACCTAGTGAAGGATATGGAAATCCTAAAATAGAATGTACTAATAATCAACAAGCCACATTTGCTGATAATAAATTATCAATAGAAAAATTAACAGATAGTACAAAATGTACTGTAACATTTAGTGAAGCAGCTCCTAGTACTTATAAATTATCAATAATTAATATTCCTAACGAAGTTACTATTACACAAGGTAGCAACGGACAAGATATACAAGAAGGAAAAGATGGAGGATTTACATTAAAACCAGCTGATGGATATGATTTGGCACTAGATTGTGGTGGTGTTGCACCAAGTTCAACTACAGTTAATTCAGATGGTTCTATTACATATAATTTCTTAGCTATTAAAAATAATATAACTTGTAGTGTTACAGCAAGTTTAAAAACTAATTAAAAATTAAGTTTTCGAAAGAAAACTTTTTTATTGATTTTATTTAATTAAAATGATAAATTATTGTTTATGAAATGGAATATTAAAAATTTAAAATTTGATAATAATGTTATATTAGCTCCAATGGCTGGTATTACAAATCATTCTTTTAGAAATATAGTATCTCAAATGGGAGCTTGTTTAGTATATTCTGAAATGATTAGTTCAGAAGCTATTATAAGAAATAATAAAAAAACATGGGATATGATAAATAATCAAGATGAAAATAATTTAGTAATACAAATATTTGGTGGAAACAAAGATACAATGGCAAAATCAGCTAAACTAATTTGTGAAAATATTAAAAATGTGTCAATGATTGATATTAATATGGGATGTCCTGTTCCTAAAGTTGCTGTAAGATCCCAAGCAGGTTCTAGTTTACTAAAAGATAAAAATAAAGTTTTTGAAATAGTTAATGCTGTTGTAAATGCAGTAAATGTACCAGTAAGTGTTAAAATAAGAGCAGGATGGAATAATGATAATATTAACTGTGTAGAAATTGCTAAAACTATTGAAAAAGCTGGTGCTAGTGCTATCGCTATTCATCCAAGAACTAGAGAACAAGGATATAGTGGTGTAGCTGATTGGAATTTAATAAAGCAAGTAAAAGAAGCTGTGAATATTCCTGTAATAGGTAATGGTGATATTAAAAATATATATGATGCTAAAAGAATGTTAGAAGAAACAAAATGTGATGCTATTATGATTGGAAGAAGTACTATAGGTAATCCTTGGATTATAAAAGAATGTATTGAATACTTAAATAATAATAAAGAAATAGAAAAACCAAATTATAAAGAAATATTAGATATGTTAGTATATCATTATAATTTATTAAAAAAAGATACATCTATAAGAAAAGCAATTTTAGATATCAAACCACATGCTCTAGCATATTTAAAAAATATACCTAATACTAAAGAATTAAAAAAAGAGTTAGCATTAAGTAAAACTGAAAAAGATTTTATGAATTGCATAGAAAAATTATATAATCATATAGAAAATTTAATATGAAAAACTTATGAAAATACTAGAAATTATTGTAAATCTAGTATTTTTTTTATATAATTAAAATTAAGGAGGAAATAAAATGAAAAAGACTGGATTATTTAAAATAATCATGTTTATACTACTTGGTATAACAGTAGCAACTTGGATTTTTTCAGCAAGTTTATATAGTGATGGAACTATGGGTGAATTCGGTATAAATAATATTGGATTCTTTCAATATTTTTTACTCTTATCACGTGGTTTTATATATGAATATTTTGTACACACATTCTTATTAATCATTAGTGTTGGTGCTTTATATTCTGTATTATTAAAAACTGGAAAATATAGAACTTTAGTTGAAAAAATCAGTAAAAAATTTAGAGGAAAGGAATTAATATTCTTAATTGCAAGTTCATTTGTAATTGCTATATTATCATCTGTATTTGATTATGGATTTAATTTATTCATATTTATTCCATTTATAATAAGTATTATATTAGCAATGGGATATGATAAAATTACAGCTTGTGTAGCAACATTTGGTTCACTTCTAATTGGTACAATTGGAAACACTATTGGTTCTGATACAGCTGTAGTTGCAAATGAATTATTATCAGCAAATTTAGGCAATGGAATAATATTTAAAATTGTTTTATTTGTTTTAGCATTTGCTGCATTAATATTCTATTTATTTAAGGCAAAGATTGATAAGAGAGCAAAATATGAAGAAGAGGATGTATTCTTAGAAGAAGATGTTAAAGGTAAAGGATCAGTATTACCAATAATAATTGTATTTGGATTATTATTTGTATTCCTAGTATTAGGATGTACTGATTGGGGAAGCCTTAACGTTAATATATTTACTGACTTAAATGATAAAGTTATTAATTATACTCCAAATCTACCTTACTTAAATATTACAACTACAGGTATAGATAGTGGTGCTAAAGAAACAGCTATATTTGCAAACTTATTTGGAAATTTCTCTGCTTTTGGAACTTGGGGATGCTTTGAAATGTCAATAGCCTGCTTAATATTTACTTTAATATTAGGTCTTTGCTATAGAATTAAATTTAAAGATATTTTTGAAGCTATGCAAAAAGGTGTTGCTAAAGTATTAAAACCAGCATTTATGGTATTATTAGCTTATACTGTTTTATACTTTGCTGCAAATACTTTATTCTTCCCAACAATAGCATACTGGATACTTGGAATTACTAAGAAATTTAATTTATTATTTAGTTCAATTACATTAATTTTAGCTTCAGTATTCCATGTAGATTTCTTATATGTTGCTTCATACTTTATACCACAAATTTCCGCTATGGGAGTAGATGCTGATGTTCTTGGTATTTTATCTCAAGGTATGTATGGTGTTACTATGTTTGTAGCTCCAACAAGTGCTTTACTAGTTTTAGGTTTAAGTTATCTTGGAATATCTTACAAAGATTGGCTAAAGAGAACTTGGAAATTAGTAGTTGCTTTACTTGCTATAGTAGTATTAGTTACAGTATTAGCAATGTTAATATAAGTTAAATATAAAAATATTGATTAAAGTAAAGTTATCAAAGCTTTACTTTTTTTATTTTATTTGGAATTAAATTATAAAATTAACTCATAATATTAGTATGATAACTTATGAAAATGATTTATTAAAAATATTAAAATCAAGTGAAATAGAAGCTAAAAAATTAAATCATCAATATGTTGGTACAGAACATTTTTTATTAAGTATATTAAATTCTGATACAATATATAAAACTTACTGTGATAGTGTTAATTTATATTATAATGATGTATTAAATGAAATAAATAAAATTAAATCAAATAGAACAAGTAATGAATTAATTTATACTCCATTACTTAAAAGATTAATTATTATTTCTACAAAAAATAATATAGTTACATTAAAAGAAGTATTTTTAAAATTAATAGAAAATTCTGAAGGAATTGCATGTTCTATTATAAATAATTTAAATATTGATATTAAAAAATTATATAAAAAGATTAATTCTAATCAAAAATTAACTTTTGGTACAAATTTAAATGAAGAAAATCAAATATATCATGAAAATATAATTGGAAGAGAAAATGAATTAAATGAAGTAATAGAAGTATTATGTAGAAAAAACAAAAATAATCCTTTATTAATTGGACCAGCTGGTGTAGGTAAAACAGCTATTATTGAAGAGCTTGCTTATAGAATAAATAAAAATAAAGTTCCAAATGAACTTGTTAATAAAAAAATAATTTCAGTAAATTTAGCTGAATTAATAAGTGGAACAAGATATAGAGGAGAATTTGAAGAAAAAATGCAATCAATGATAAAAGAATTTGAATCTAATCCAAATCTTATATTATTTATTGATGAAATTCATACTTTAATTGGTGCTGGTGGCGCTGAAGGTGCAATTGATGCTTCTAATATTTTAAAACCATATCTTGCAAGAAATAAAATTAAATGTATTGGTGCTACTACTATAGATGAATATAATAAACATTTTTTAAATGATAAAGCTTTAAATAGACGTTTTTATCCGATAGATATTAAAGAACCAAATTATAAACAAACAGTTGATATTTTAAAAAATACAAAGAAATATTATGAAAAATATCATAATGTTAAAATAAATAATGAACAAATTAAATTAATTGTTGATTTATCAAGTAAATATTTAAAAAATAGATATGAACCTGATAAGAGTTTAGATATTTTAGATAAAGTGTGTACTAAAGCTAAATTATTAAATAATAAAAATGATTATTTAAATCAATTAAATGAATTAATTAATCAAAAAAATTTATATATTAAAAATAAAGATTTTAAAAATGCTACTAAATTAAATAGTAAAATAAAAAAATTAAAAAATAATAAAGATAAAATTGTTGTTAATAACTTGTTTATTAAGAATTGTTTTGAATCAAATGTTGATAAGATGTCAATTGGATTTAAAATATGTTAAATTACTTATACATTTCACAATTACGTGATACAATATGTAATAGGTGATGAGAATGGATTTATTATTAATATTTTTAATTATATTTATACCAATAATAGCACAAATAAAAATAAATGGTGCTTATAAAAAATACTCTAAAGTAGATAATAGTATGAATATTACAGGAAAAGATGTAGCTAGAATGATATTAGATAAAAATGATCTTCAAAATATTACAATAGGTCAAATTGGAGGTAATTTAACAGATCATTATGATCCTTCTAAAAAGAATATAAATTTATCTCAAGGTATTTATTCAGATAAATCGGTTGCTTCTGTAGCAGTTGCAGCTCATGAAGTAGGTCATGCTATTCAAGATAAAGAAAATTATGGCTTTTTAAGAATGAGAACAGCTTTAGTACCAATTGTTAATATTACTTCAGGAATAGCTTCATATTTTGTATTTTTTGGGTTCTTATTTGAAGCATTAAATTTATTTTATATTGGTATAGCCCTATTACTTGTTGGTTTATTATTTCAACTTGTTACTTTACCAGTTGAATTTGATGCATCAAGAAGAGGAATAATTGAACTTAAAAAATGTGGACTTGTAAGTACTACTGATGAAGTTGGAACTAAAAAAGTATTAAAGGCTGCAGCACTTACTTATGTTGCTGGATTTTTAGCTATGGCTCTTCAAATTATAAGATTAATTTTAATTAATAGAAACAATAATTAAATTTGACAAACAAAAAATGCAGGTAATTCTGCATTTTTATTTTCTACTTTTATTTTATTTTGTATATGGTAATAATGCCATATATCTAGCAATTTTAATTTGATTTGCAATGTGTCTTTGATGTTTAGCACATGCACCAGTCATTCTTCTTGGTAAAATTTTACCTTTTTCATTAATATATTTTGATAAAATTGCTACATCTTTATAATCAACTGATTTTCCAGCACACATTTGGCAAATCTTTTTTCTTCTATAAAATTCAGCCATTATTTTTTTCCTCCTTAAAATGGTAAATCATTATCGCTTAATGATACCTCTTTGTCATAATTTTCATATGGATCAGAGTTAGGAATATCATATTCTGGCATTATATCTATTGGATCAGGACTAGGAGCATCAATAGGTTCATCTACAATACTTGGTTGTACTTGTGATGAATTATTGTTATCACTCTTTCCTCCAACAAATTCTACATTATCAACTACAACTTCTGTAACATATCTTTTTGTTCCATCTTGAGCATCATAATTTCTAGTTTGTACTCTTCCTTCTAAACAAATCATATTTCCTTTTTTAAAATATTTAGATATAAATTCAGCTGTATTTCTAAATGCTACACATGGTAAGAAATCAGCATCATAATTTCCATCTTTATTTTTAAAATTTCTATTAACAGCTACAGTAAAATTTGCAGTAGCAAAGCCAGTACTAGTACTTCTAATTTCTGGATCTTTAGTAAGTCTACCTACTAAAATAATCTTATTCATATATTACTCCTCTTCTCTTATGATAATATGTCTTAAAATGTTTTCATCAATTTTTGCTTTACGATCAAATTCTTTTACTGCATCAGCTGTTGCTTCTACATTAAATACGTAATAATTTCCTCTTAATTGTTTGTTAATAGGATAAGCAAGTTTTCTTTGTCCCATATCCTTTGTATTGACAATTTTAGATTTCATATCAGTTAAAACTTTTTCAAAAGTTTTTACAGTATCTTTTTGTGTTTTTTCGTCAATATCAGTCTTAACAATAAACATTATTTCATATTTGTTCATTATTACACCTCCTTTTGGTCTATACGGCTTCTATAAGAAGCAAGGAACTTTCGTTCGAAAGTATTATAGCACACAATATTCTATTTAACAATATTTTTTTTCAAAAAAAATATCAATAAAATTGATACTTTTTTTAGTTTTTAGTTTTTAATTTTTTTAATTCATCATAGTACATAATTTCAGCAGTAATCATATATGGTAATACCCATATGTATAAAATTCCAAATGTTAATGCTGATAAAATCATCCATCCTATAAAGCTTAATTGGAAAACAAAATAATCCCATTTATAACCTTCCATTAATTCATTACTTTTCTTAAGAGGACTTTCACTATCTAATTCTTCTGGTGTTGACTCTGCTAAAATATAAGTTAACATTGCATATTTTAAAGCATAAATAATTCCTGGTATTACTAATAATAATGAAAATAAAGCAATTATTACATTAGAAACAATTATTGCTCCAATTATTTTCCAAATATATTCTTTTTTATATTTAGATAATAAAGCTTCTTTTAAATCTACTTCTTCTCCTCTAACTAACTTTATATAATATTGAACAAGTCCAACACTTAAAGGTAAAAGAAATAAATCTAATAATGTAGAAATTACATAATATAGAGGACTTTCATCACTAATATTAAATATACCTGCAAATAATCCTAAAACAAATCCAATTGCAAAAGTTATACCTGCTACTAACAAAGTTCCTTTCCAAAAATTCCATTTGTTATTAAATCCAAATTCTTTAGCTTTTGCTTTTATTTCCTTTCTATTCATTTTTTCACCTCCTTATCTTATCTACTATATACTACATTCTATCTGGTATTTCTATTGCTAGAATATCTAATAGTTTTTCACATGTATTATAAATTAATTTAAGCATAGATAAGTAAGTATTTCTTTTATCATCATCTTTTTCATTTAATATATTAGTTTCTGCATAAAACTTATTAAATAAACTGCATATATCAAATAAATATTCACATATATAACTTAAAGTTTTTTCATTATAAGAATTTTTTAATATCTTAGAAAGTTCTATTAATTTTATATAAATATTTTTTTCTGTTTCACTATATATTGATTTTATTTCATATTTTTCTATATTTTGTTTTTTCAAAATAGATTTAATTCTAACCATAGTATATAAAATATATGGTCCTGTTTTTCCATCAAATGAACAAAATTTTTCAATATCAAATATATAATCTGTTGAACGATATGGTAATAAATCTGCAAATTTAACTGCAGAAACTATTAATTTATCTAAAATATTTCTTTTTTCTTCATCATTATCAAATTTATCCATTTTTTTATTTAATTCTTCTTCAATTTGTTTTAATAATGAATTTAATGATAAAACTCCACCATCTCTTGTTTTATATGGCTTTCCATCTTTACCATTCATAGTTCCATTATAATAATGTGCAAGTTTAACATCTTTTCTAACTAAACCACTTTTATAAGATGCTCTAAATACTTGTTTAAAATACATTGATTGTCTTATATCTGCAATATACCAAATTTCATCTGGATTATAATTTTTAACTCTTGAATAAATAGTAGCTAAATCTCTAGTAGCATAAATAGATGCACCATTATTTTTAATTACTATTAATGGTGGTATTTCTACTTTATCATCATCTTTTTTAACATCTATTACCATTGCACCATTTGATTCATACATATATGGTTTTAATATTTCTAAAGTTGGTTCTATATAATTTAAAGAACTTAGTTCACCTTCCCATAAATCAAAATTACAATTTAAATAATCATAAACTCTTTTTATTTCATTAGCAGATACTTCTACTATATCTTTCCACATACTGATATATGGTTCTTTTCCTTCTTCTACTAATGCAGTAATATTTCTTACTTCTTCTAATCTTTCTTCATCTTCCTTACATGCATTACTAGCAGCAGGATAATATACTGAAAGTTCATAAGGAGTTATTTCTAATTTTGGATACTTTCCCTTATAATTTGGATCAAAATAACATAAATCTGGTTTTCTTCTTTTAATTTCACTTATAACCATTCCAGATTGTCTTCCTAAATCTCCTAAATGAACATCTCCTATTACTTTATTTCCTAATAATTTTGCTAATCTTTTTAAAGATTCCCCAATATTAGCAGGTCTCATATGTCCTACATGTAATTCTTTAGCGGCATTAGCACCACCATAATCTATAATAATTGTTTTTTCTTCTTCTTTATCAATCAAAACATCAAAATTATCAATTGCTAAATTTATATTTTCTATTAAAAAATCATCATTTATAGTTAAATTAATAAAGCCAGGTCCAGCTATATTAATATTAGTAAATCTATTATCTATACTACTTACTATTTCTTTTGCTATTTCTAAAGGATTTTTTCCATATTTCTTAGCAAGTGGCATAGCAACATTTATTTGAAATTCACCTAAATCACGACGAGATGATGATTCTAATGTTACATCATCTATTTCATATCCACATTTATTAATAACATCTTTCAAATAATTTTCGCTTTCTTTAATAAAACTCATGTGAATTCTTTCCTTTCAAGAAATATTATAACACGACTATTATAAAAATTAAATTAATTTTTTATCATATTTTTAAGCTTTTAAAATATAATACCATATATCTATATCATATATGTGTTTTTTGACAAAGCATTAAAAATATGGTATGATTAAATGCGTATGGAGCACTATGCTAGTCAAACATACCACTAGAAGATGGGGCTAAAAATCCATTAATTGTACAAAAGTGAGACTTTATATATTTTGCTTCTTTCGCCCAGATTGGGGTGAGTATATAATTTTAGATTTAAGGATATTATGCAATGGCATGTATATGAATCCTTTTATCAAATCGAGTGTATATGAACGTACATGTCGTGAGTGATTTATTGGGATAGAAATTGAAAAATAAATTGCAAAAGCGAATAAAAGTGAATTATGTTTGTTTGGGAAAACCTCTAGTGTGTCTATATTATAAGGATTGAAGTGCGGACTAAGTGGTGATCGAGTGATCATTATGGTAACAAATGATTTATAATTTTAAAGAGAAATCGCCTACGGGTAACTAAGGGTAATTATGAGAGAAATTCAACTCGACCAAAGCCGTAAAATTAATTTATAATATTCCATGCAAATTTTTTCTAGGAGATAAAATGAAAGATAAATGGATCATTAAGACTTTTTTAATGACTTTTTTTATAGCATTATTTTTTAATAGTGTTTCAAATGTCATTTCAAATAAATGTAATAATTTAATAATATTAATTTTACTTGCAATATTATTTATAGCTATCGGTATTATTTTTGATATAATTGGTACTGCTGTTTTAACTGCTAAAGAATCAACTTTTCATGCTAAAAGTGCTAAAAAAATTAAAGGCTCAAAACAAGGAGTATATTTAATTAAAAATTCTAGTAAAATAGCAAGTATATGTAATGATGTTGTTGGTGATATATGTGGTATTGTTAGTGGTTCTGTTAGTGCTATTATAGGAATTACAATATCAAATACTTTTAATATATCTGTTATATTAATTACTTTAATAATAAGTTCTATTATTTCAGCGTTAACTGTTGGTGGAAAAGCAATAGGAAAAAAATTTGCTATTAAAAATAGTGATGAAATAATATTCTGTGTTGCTAAAATTATTTCTAAATTTAAAAAAGATTAAGGTTTTAAAAATCTTAATCTTTTAATTTCTATTACTTCTAAATCTTTCTTTTTCATCAAGAATTTTCTTTCTAAGTCTAATCGCATCTGGTGTAACTTCTACTAATTCATCAGATTCAATAAATTCTAATGCTTCTTCTAAAGTAAATGTTTTTGGTTTAGGAAGAGCAATTGCTTCATCACTACTAGTAGATCTTGTATTTGAAAATTCTTTATTTTTACATGGATTAACATTTAAATCATTTTCTCTATTATTAATTCCAATTATTTGTCCAGAGTATACATCTACTGATGGCTCAACTATCATAGTACCTCTATCTAATAAGTTATATAAAGCATATCCAAATGTTTTACCACTTTCCATTGAAACTAATACACCATTTTTACGACCTGTTATTTCACCAGCATAAGGTTTATATGAATCAAAACTTCTTACCATGATTCCTTCACCTTTAGTATTAGTAATAAAGCTATTTCTATATCCTATTAAACCTCTTGTTGGAACTGAAAACTCTAATCTAACATAATTTTCTTCAGCACTTTCCATAAGTTCCATAGTACCTTTTCTTTCACTTAAATCACTTATAATTGTTCCTGAATAATCGTTAGGTACATTTATTATAACTTTTTCATATGGTTCACATTTAACACCATCTATTTCTTTAAATATTACTTCTGGTTTTGAAACACTTAATTCATATCCTTCTCTTCTCATATTTTCAATAAGAATAGATAAATGTAATTCTCCACGACCAGATACTTTAAATCCATCAGATCCTGGTAATTCTTCTACTTCTAAACCTACATTTCTTTCAAGTTCTGCCATTAATCTATCTCTTAAATGTCTAGAAGTTACAAATTTTCCAACTTTACCAGCAAAAGGACTAGAATTAACTAAAAAGTTCATTGATAGTGTTGGTTTTTCAATTTCAATACTTGGTAGTGGATCAACATGATCATTATCACATATAGTATCTCCTATTGAAATATCAGGACAACCTGCTACTATTACTATATCTCCATAATATGCAGTATTTACTTCTTTCTTCTTAATTCCTTCATTTATAAATAATTTAGTAATTTTTTCTTTTTCAATACTTCCATCATTCTTAGAAATAGTTACTGTTTGACCTACACTAATTTTACCTTTATTTATTCTACCTATTCCAAGTCTACCAATATAATCATCATAATCTAAAGATGAAATTTGGAATTGTAATGGATCATTTTCATTTCCTTCAAAAGGTTTAGTAGTTTCAATAATTGTATCTAATAATGGAGTAATATCATTATTATCATCATCTATTTCATATTTTGCTATTCCTTCTTTAGCAATACCATATATTATTTTAAAATCTAATTGTTCGTTACTAGCATCTAAATCACAGAATAAATCAAATGTCATATTAACAACTTCTTCAGGACGAGCATCTTTTTTATCTATTTTATTAATAAATAATATAGGTTTTAATCCATTTTTTAATGCTTCTTTTAAAACAAATCTTGTTTGAGGCATTGGTCCTTCTGCTGAATCAACTAATAAAACTACTGTATCAACTGTTTTAATAATTCTTTCAATTTCACTTGAAAAATCAGCATGTCCTGGAGTATCAACTATATTCATTTTATAATCTTTATATCTAATAGAACAATTTTTAGCAGTTATAGTTATACCTCTTTCACGTTCTAAATCTCCACTATCCATAACACAATCAACAACTTGTTCATTATCTCTAAAAACACCATTTTGTTTTAATAAAGCATCAACAAGTGTACTTTTTCCAGCATCAACGTGAGCTACAACAGCAAAATTTATTATTTTTTCCATAATATCATCCCCTCTTTGATATGCCTATTAATAATACATCATTTTTGACATATTTTCAAGAAAAAATTATAATTTTAAATATTTATTTCTGATAGTAATATTTTATCATTTACAATAAATGGTTAAAAATTTTAAATAATGGCAAAATAATATAGTAGGAGACAAGCTAATGAAAGAAAAATTTATATTTAAAGATGAAAAACAATTATATTCTACAATAGGAAAAAATATAAGATATTATAGAAAATTATATAGTTTAAATAAAAAGGAATTAACACAAGAAGCACTTGCTGAAATTGCAAATGTATCTACTTCTCTTATTGGAAATTTAGAAAGTAAAAAAACTTATCAAGGGATAAGTATATATAATTTATATAAAATAAGTAATATTTTAGAAGTTCCTATTGAAAACTTTTTTATTGATCGTTAGAATTAATTGGTTCAAAAAATTTTTCTATTGAAGTATTTAATACTATAGAAATTTTATATAATGTTATTAAAGCTAATCCTTCACTACCTTTAGTACTTTCAAATTTTCTAATGAATTCAGGCGATACGCCTACATCAACTGCTAGTTGTTCTTGAGTAATCTTATTAATTTTTCTATATTTGATAACATTATATGCTACTGTTTCTATAATATTTTCATCAAAATCAAATTCTCTTTTAAATTTTGTCATAAAATCACCTTATCTATAGATAATTTTACACATTTTTATTTCAATTTTATGTAGAGTGATACTATACATTTTTAAAATTTTATTTTATAATAAATTAGGTGATGTTAATGACACAAGATGAATTAAATCGTATTATTGGTAAGAATATAAAAAAGTATAGACTTTTATATAATAAAAATCACTCAAGGATGACGCAAGAAAAATTAGCTGAAGCAATAAATGTTTCTGTTTCTTTAATAGGTAGTTTAGAAAGTAATAAAATTAATAAAGGTATAGGAATTGTGAATTTATATAAAATTTCTGTTATACTAGAAGTACCAATAAATAAATTTTTTGAGGTGAATGATGATAAATAAATTAATTAATAAAAATAATTTAACTAATAAAGAGGAACTTAATGATATATGTAATAATATATTTTTAAAAAAGAAAAATGTTGATACCTTCTTAATAAATCTTGATAATTATATAACGTTTTTAAAAAAATATTTAACAATAGATTATAATGATTTACTTTATATTATATTTAATACTATTAATAATGATATGTATAATTCAATTATTAAAAAAGAAAAAGAATTTAAAAAGATATTTTTATTGAAATACAATGAAAATATCGAATTTATATCAATTTTTATGAAATTAAAGAAAAGAAATTTTAATAATTTAATAACTCATTTAAATAATTGCAAGAGAAGATGTTATACATATTTTGAAGATATTGGTTTAAGAAATTTAAAGTTTTATTTAGCATTATTTCAAGAATTAGAAACTAAATAAATACATCATACATATTTTTATAAGTGAAAGTTACTCTATTAGTTCCTTTCTTTTTTTCTTTTATTAAATATCCTTCTTCTACTAATTTATTTAAAACTTTATTAACTGAATTAATATGTAAATTACATTCTTTAACTAAATCATTAGTAGTAAATACTATTTTTTTAACAATTACTGGATATACTTTATAAATAGTAGTTCCACCAATTTTATCTTTAAATTCTTCTAAGTCATTATTGTATATTTTATTTAATTTTTTGATTTTTTTAATATTTAATAAACATTGCTCTTTAATACATTCTAAGATTGTTTTAATAAATTTATTTATATCATCATTAGAATCAGCAGATAATAAAGTAAAATAAGTATTTTTTAAATTTTCTAAACTTTCTGATATGAATAAAATTGGAACTTCTTTTTTATAATATGATAATTGCATAGGAATAAATAATCTTCCTAATTTACCATTACTTGAAACATAAGGATGTATTTTTTCTAATTGAAAGTGTGACAAAATTACAGAAATAAAATCAGGATCTGTATTTTCATTTATATATTCTATTAAGTTTTTCATTAAATCATTAATATCTGTATATACTGGTGGAACATATGAAACACTAGAACCAGCTAAACCTGGTTTTAATAAAAATGTTTGAATTTTTCTAAATTTTCCACTAGCTTTTGTTTTATTATTTTTTTTACAATTTATAAACATTGATTTATTTATTTTATTAAATGTATCAATATCTATTTTTCCATTTGATATATCATTGATACCAATTAATAATGATTTTTTTAAATTATTAAATTGAATAACATCATTATTTTCTATCATATATGGAGTGTGAAACATATATTCTTTTTCTATTTTACTACCATCTATTTTAAATGAATAGAAAATATCAGAAGTAAATGCACATTCTAAAAATGATTTATAATCATATGCCATGCTTTTTAAAAATCCTTTATATTCACCATAGATTTCTTCTGTTTCACATATTAATTTTATTAATTCATATGATTTATCATATTCTAAAGGTAATTTTTTTGCTTTATATGGTTCCATTTATATCACCAATATTATCATATCATAAAAAAATAAAAAAATATACATATATTTTTAAAAACATGTATATTTAATATGGATTTGGATAATCTAATAATCCATCACCCGAACCATTAACCCAATAAATTTTATTACCTTTAATTTTAAAATCATAATTTATTTTATATTTTTGTTTTCCATCTGTATTTTTATATATAAAAGTTATATTAGTATTTCCATTTGATTTTGGTATGAATACCCATTTATTATTTTCTTCTGTTTTTAACTCTAGATTATTATTACTTAATTCATAATACCATTTATAACCTTCTTCTTTAAAATCATATTCTATTGTAACTTGATCAGAATATTTTAATAAATAATTAGGTTTATAAAAAAATAATATAAACACAAGTAGAATAGCAGTAATTCCAAAAATTATATAATATCTCATAACACTCCTTTATACACAAAAAGCAACCAGCCCTGATAAAGCTTGATTGCTTCGAGTTTTCGAAAAAAGAATTATAATCATTTATATTAAAGAATTTGGCTTTAATATAAATACTTCTAAATATTATCAGTATTTAGCATAATTTCTTATCATTTTGAGTTTTACTTTCTCAACGATATATCATTTGTCCTTAGTAGATAAGTATTCTATTTCTTAAATTAATAAGATTATTATTATTTATACTTTATTGTAATTCTATACATAAATAACTAATAAATTAATATTAATTATAAACATATAAATATTATCAACAATTTTATTGTAATTTTATATACAAATAACTAATAAGTTAATACTAATTATAAATATACAAATATTATCAATAAATTTTATAAATTAATAATATTATAGAATTTTTTCACACGATAATTTTTAATATGTTTCATCAATTTAAACTAAATATTTAAATTTAATAAAAATATATAGAATACATATTTTATTATCTATTGGACAATTATATTTTATCAAGTATAAAAATTGTTGTCAACACTTTTTTGAAAATTTTGTCAATTTTTTGTTACAATTCACAGTCGATAAGAAAGAGCTAAAATAAAAATGTAGGAAAACCTGCATTTTTATATGGACTT
>CANRCA010000004.1 GCA_947628985.1 uncultured Bacilli bacterium
ATTAAGAGATGATAGAGATGAAGAAGATACTCAAGGTGATAAATTTCTTTATGAAGGTGGAATTAGTGAATATGTAAGATTTATTAATCAAGGTAAAACACCTATACATGAAGATATAATACATTTAACTGGAGAAAAAGATGGAATTGTATTTGAAGTAGCGATGCAATATAATTCAGGATATAATGAAAATATTTATTCTTTTGTCAATAATATAAACACTCATGATGGTGGTACACATGAAGATGGTGTTAAAAGAGCACTTGTAAGAGTAATAAATTCATATGCAAGAAAAAATAATATCTTAAAGGAAAAAGATGAAAATTTAAGAGAGGATGATGTTAAAGAAGGATTAACAATGATTATTTCTTGTAAACATCCAAATCCTCAATTTGAAGGACAAACAAAAGGAAGATTAGGAAATAGTGAAGTTAAAAATTTAGCTGATAGTGTATTTGCTGAAGGATTTGAACAATTCTTATTAGAAAATCCAGAAGATGCAAGAATAGTTATAAATAAAGCAATTTTAGCGAGAAATGCTAGAATGGCTGCTAAAAAAGCAAGAGAAGCTACTAGAAAAAGTGATTTAGCAACAACTAATTTCTTTGGAAAATTATCAGATTGTAAGAGTAAAGATCCAACAATTTCTGAAATATTTATAGTCGAGGGAGATTCAGCCGGTGGATCTGCTAAAAAAGGTAGAGATTCAATGACTCAAGCAATACTTCCTTTAAGAGGTAAAATATTAAATGTTGAAAAAGCAAGATTAGATAAAGCTCTTGGTAATGAGGAAATTAAAACAATAATTACAGCATTTGGTACAGGAATAGGTGAATATTTTGATTTATCTAAATTGAGATATGACAAAATTATTATAATGACCGATGCCGATGTTGATGGTGCTCATATTAGAGTATTGTTATTAACTTTATTTTATAGATTTTTTAAACCAATTGTTGAAGCAGGACATATATATGCAGCACAACCACCTTTATTTAGAATAATGCATGGTAAAACAAGAAAGTATGTACTAGATGAAGAAGAAAAAGAAGCATATTTAGCATCTCTTCCAGAAAATGTTAGAAATCGTGCTGAGATAGCTCGTATGAAAGGTTTAGGAGAAATGGATGCTGAAGAATTAAATGAAACAACAATGGATATAAATAAGAGAGTTTTAAGAAGAATAACAGTTGGTGATTGTATAGCAGCTGATGCAATATTTGAAAAATTAATGGGTGATGAAGTTGAACCAAGAAGAACATTTATTGAAGAAAATGCAATAAAGGTTAAAAATTTAGATATTTAGGAGGTTTATAATGGATACAGAAGAAGAAAAAATAGAAGAAGAAACTATAAATGAAGAAGAAAATCTTGAAGAAGATAATGTAGATTATGGTGGAACATTTCATGAAAGAGATTCTCATAAGGAAAATAATATAGTTGATGAAGTTAAAGATTCTTTCTTAGATTATTCAATGAGTGTTATTACTTCACGTGCTATTCCAGATTTAAGAGATGGTTTAAAGCCAGTTCATAGAAGAATTTTATGGTCAATGTATGAAGAAGGTAATACTCCTGATAAACCTCATAGAAAATCAGCAACAACTGTTGGAAATGTTATGGGTCATTACCATCCACATGGTGACTCATCTATATATGAAGCAATGGTTCGTTTAGCACAAGACTTCAATCAAAGATATATGCTTGTTGATGGACATGGAAACTTTGGTAATATTGAAGGTGATGGAGCTGCAGCATATCGTTATACAGAAGCAAGACTTTCAAAAATATCTTTAGAGTTATTAAGAGATATTAATAAAGATACAGTTGATATGGATTTAAACTTTGATGAAACTAGAAAAGAACCAAAGGTTTTACCATCAAGATTTCCAAATATATTAGTTAACGGTTCTATGGGAATTGCTGTAGGTATGGCTACCAATATACCACCTCATAATTTAACTGAAGTTATAAATGGTTGTATTGCTTATATTGATAATCCTGATATTGATACTGATGGATTAATGCAATATATTAAAGGTCCAGATTTTCCAACAGGTGGAATTATATTAGGAAATTCAGGAATTAAGAAGGCTTATGAAACAGGTAGAGGTTCTATTACAATTAGAAGTAGAGCTGAAATTGAAGAACATAATGGACATAGTACAATAGTATTTACTGAAGTACCTTATGGAGTAAATACTCAAGAATTAAAAGATAAAGTTGCAGAACTTGTAAGAGATAAAGTGATTGATGGAATAACAGATTATCACACAGATTTAAAAGATGGAGTTAAAATTACAATTACTCTAAAAAAGGATGCAAATCCTCAGGTAGTTTTAAATAATTTATATAAACATACATCTTTTCAAACAAATTATGGAATTATATTCTTAATGCTTGATGGATTAACTCCTAGAACTTTAGGATTAAAATCAATCATATCTAAATATATTGACCATCAAAAAGAAATTATTATAAGACGTACAAAATTTGATTTAGCAAAAGATGAAAAAAGAGTACATATTTTAAATGGTTATAAAATAGCACAAGATAACATCGATGAAGTAGTAAAAATTATTAGAAATGCTTTAGATGATCAAGATGCTAAAGAAAAATTAATGGCTAGATTTGGATTAGATGAAATACAATCAGATGCAATATTAGAATTAAAGTTAAGAAGATTAACAGGATTAGAAAGAGATAAAATTGAAGAGGAATTACAAAGTTTATTAAAAGAAATTGAAGAATTAAAATCAATTTTAGCTAGTGAACAAAAAGTTCTTGAAATTATAAAGAAAGAAATGCTTGAAATTAGAAACAAGTATGGTGATGAAAGAAGAACTTCAATTGATATGACTGCTATTGAATATATAGAAGATGAGGCTTTAATACCACAAGAAGAAGTTATTGTAACATTAACAAACAAAAATTATATTAAGAGAATTGCAAAAAATACTTATAAATCACAACATAGAGGTGGAGTTGGTATTAAAGGATTAACAACAACAGAAGAAGATTATGTAGAACAATTAATATCTTTAAATACTCATGATTATATATTATTCTTCTCAAATAAAGGTAAAGTTTATAGAATGAAAGGATATAGTATTCCTGAATATTCTAGGGTTGGTAAAGGACTTCCTATTATAAACTTATTACATTTAGATAAAGATGAAAAAATAAATACAATGCTTAAAGTAAATAGTGAAGAAACAAACAAATGTTTAGTGTTTAGTACTAAAAAAGGATTAATAAAAAGAACATTGTTAAGTGAATTTGATAATATTAGACAAACAGGAAAAATAGCTATTTCTTTAAAAGAAGATGATGAATTAATATCTGTTAAGTTAGCTAATGATGATAGTCAAGTATTGATGTGTTCTTCAAATGGAAGAATGGTTAGATTCAATGTTAATGAAATAAGAATTATGGGAAGAACAGCTTCAGGTGTAAGAGGTATTAATTTAATTGACGATATTTGTGTAGGAAGTGAAATATCTGAACCAGGTAAATTATTGTTAGTAGTAACTGAAAATGGATTTGGAAAGAAAACTGCAATTGAAGATTATAGAGAAACTAAGAGAGGTAGTAAAGGTGTTAAAACTTTAAATATTACAGATAAGAATGGAAAAATAATTAGTTTCAAATCAACAGACAATAATCAAGATTTAATGATAATAACTAATAATGGAATCATTATTAGATTAGATGTAAATAGTATTTCACAAATGGGTAGAGTTACAAAAGGTGTTAAATTAATTAATCTAAAAGATGAAAATAAAGTAGCATCAATTTCATTAGTTGATAAAGAAGATGATGACGACGAAGAAGTATTAACCACAGAATCAACATCAAATTCTGAAGAAACTGAAAATATAGAATCAAATCAAGATCAAGGAGAAACAAAAAATTAATAATCAAATTTAAAAAAATTATTTCCCGGGAAATAATTTTTTTATGGAAAAAGAAAAATTAAATATACAAAAATATTTCCCGGGAAATATTTTTGTGAAATTATTAAAAATTTATAAATATGAATTTAATCAAATTATTTTTATAAATAAATAATTTTTTTATTAACATTATAGTGTATTTATATTAAAAATTAAATTTTAAATTAATATATATATATATTGCATTCATTAATTGATTTGATTGTAAATAAACATTAATTAGAGTTTAATTTAATATATTTATAAAGTTACATTTATATTAATTAAATAAGATTAATATAAATAAAAAATCTCAAAAATTATTTCCCGGGAAATAATTTTTGAATATGTTTCATGTGAAACATATTTTAAATAACAAAAAAAATAAAAATAATTTTAAAGTTCCACGTGGAACTTTAAATTATAATTTGAATATATTATAAAAATATTATTAAAATTATTTCCCGGGAAATAATTTTTATATATGTTTCACGTGAAACATTAAATTAATTTGATTTATTTTATTACATGTTATACAATTTATTAGTGCAACAAGCCAAGTATGAACCAGGTCAGAATTGGAAAATAGCAGCCTTAAGTACAAAGCTTGTGTGCACTTTTAATTTGAATTAAAAATTTAAAAAGAGGAAATATATGGAAAAATATATAGAAAAGTTAAAAAAACTGAATAAAAAAGCATTAAAAAACAATGATGTTCCAGTTTCTGCTATTATAATAAAAAATAATAAAATAATAGCAAAAGCTTATAACAAAAGAAACAAAAATAAAAATCCTTTATATCATGCAGAAATATTAGCTATTGAAAAAGCATCTAAAAAATCAAAAACTTATAACTTAATTGAATGTGAAATGATTACAACATTAAAGCCTTGTAAAATGTGTGAAGAAGTAATTAAATCTTCAAAAATTAAAAAAGTATATTATTTATTAGATCAAAAGAAAAATGTTAACAATAAAATAGATTATCAAAAATTGTCTGATGAAAATGACTATTTTAAATTAGAATTATCTAATTTTTTTGCAGATAAAAGATAGTATGAAACTATCTTTTTTGGTATAATTATTTTGGAGGTATTATCATGTCTTATATATCATTATACAGAAAATATAGGCCTCATAAATTTAAAGAAGTTGTAGGTCAAGAAGTTGTAGTAAAAATATTAAAAAATAGCATCATAAATAATAAAATAGGTCATGCTTATATTTTTAGTGGTCCAAGAGGTACTGGTAAAACAAGTATAGCTAAAATTTTTGCACGAGCAGTAAATTGTTTAGATAATCAAGATGGAGATATATGTGAAAAATGTGCTAATTGTACAAATGATATAGACGATGAAATTGATATTATTGAAATAGATGCTGCTAGTAATAATGGTGTAGATGAAATTAGAGAAATAAGAAATAATGTTAAAATGATGCCTAGCAATTTAAAATATAGAATATACATTATAGATGAAGTTCATATGTTATCAACTAGTGCATTTAATGCATTGTTAAAAACATTAGAAGAACCTCCTAGTCATGCAATATTTATATTAGCAACTACAGAAATAAATAAAATACCAGCAACAGTAATTTCAAGATGTCAAAAATTTGATTTTAAAAAAATAAGTGAATCAGATATTATAAATAGATTAAAATACATACTATCAGAAGAAAATAAAACATTAGAAGATAATATAATAAAATTAATAGCAAAATTAAGTGATGGTGGACTAAGAGATGCTATTAATTTATTAGATCAAATATTATCTTTAAATAAAGATGTTGTAGAAGAAAAAGATGTTTATGATTTAATTGGTGAAATTGATTTAAATAATGTATTTGATTTATTAAAATATATAACTAGTGGAAATATAAAAGAAGTAATTAAAATAATAAATAATTACTATGACGAAGGTAAAAACTTTTCAAAAATATGTGAAAAATTAGAATATTTAATTAAAGATATTTTAATTTATAACAATACTGATAATTATTTTGATAAAGAATATGAAAATAAATTATTTGAATTTTCAAAAATAGATTCAACACTATTTATTAAAATGTCACAAGATTTATTTGATTTAAACTATGACTTAAAAAGAAGTAATAATCAAAAAATTGTAAGTGAAATATACTTCTTAAAAATGACATTAAATTTTAATACTGGTGATAAAACAGAAGAAAAAGAATTAATAAAAGAAACAACTGAAATTGTTAATAAAACAGTTAATAATTCTAATGAAAACGAAAAAATAGAACAAGAAATATTATTAGAAAACAAAAAGATAATAGTAAACAATTGTTTGTATGAAGCAAATAAACAATTAAAAATAGATTTCACAAAACAATTTGAAAAAATAAAAGAATACGAAACAGATAAAAAATACAATATGCTATCAAATTTATTAAGTAAATCAATACCAGAAGTAGTTGGTAATAATAATGTTTTATTCACATTTAAAAATAATTTTGAAGTAGTATTATTTGAAAAAAATACAGAAAAAATAGAAAAATTTATAGAATTAATATATAATAAAAAATATACTGTTGTTTCAGTATCAAATGAAGAGTGGAATGAAATAAGAACTAAATATATCAATGACATTAAGAATGGTGTTAAATATGAATATATGGAATTAAAGAAAATGCCAAGAAAAAATAAAAAAAATACTGAATTAGAAAATAGTATAAAAGATATATTTGGAGAAGAATATATAAAAGAAGATTGAGAGGAATGATAAATATGAATATTCAAGCTATGATGGCACAAGCAAGAAAATTACAAAAGGAAATAGAAAAAACATCAAATGAAATAGAGACAACTTCATTTAAATATGAAAATGAAAATATATTATTAGAATGTTTAGGAACATATGAAATTACTAAAGTTCAAATAAAAAATGAAGATGTTTTAGAAGATAAAGAAATGTTAGAAGATGTGTTAATGGTTGCTATTAATGAATTACTAAAAGATGTTAAATCTAAAAAAGAAGAAAAATTAGGAAAATATACAAATGGCCTTGGAGGCATTTTATAAAAATGGCTTTACCAAGAAGTTTTCAACAATTAGTAGATAATTTAACCATTTTTCCAGGAGTAGGAGAAAAAACAGCAGAAAGATATGTATATTCTTTATACGAAAAAGATTTTCAAGAAATTGAAAATCTTTCTGATGCACTTTTAAATTTTAAAAATAATATTAAAACTTGTAGTATATGTGGATGTATTAGTGATGAGGATATATGCGAAATTTGTTCTGATGAAACAAGAGATAAATCAACAATATGCGTTGTAGAAGATTCAAAAAATGTATTCTTTATTGAAAAAACTAAAAAATATAATGGTTATTATCATGTACTTAATGGACTAATATCTCCAATAGAAGGAAAAGATCCAGAAGACTTAAATATTAGTTCATTAATAAATAATAGAATTAATTCTGATATAAAAGAAATAATAATAGCCCTAAATCCTTCAATAGAAGGTGAAGTAACATCTTCATATATACAAAAATTATTAGAAAAAAAGAATGTAAAAGTATCAAGATTATCATATGGAATTCCAATGGGTGGAGATTTAGAATATTTAGATCCTGTAATGGTATCAAAAGCATGGGATGATAGAAAAATAATATCATAAAATAAAATTCATCACATAATTTTTTATTGAGATGATTGTTATGATAATAAGTATACTAAGAAAAATAGTATGGGCATTATGTCTTCTTTATTCAGTTAATATCATTATAAGTTCAACAGGAAAAATAATACCAATAAATGTATATACATTATTCATAATATATTTTTTTGACTTTTTTGGAATTATGGCTATAATATTCTTAAAATATTATTGTTAACGGAGGAAGTATTGAATAAAATTTATAACTATTTTGAAAAATTAAAAGAGGAAGATAAACTTACTCAAGCTTTTATTATTGGTAATGTAACTTTTGAAGAAATAGAAGATGAACTATATGAAGTATTAAAAACTTTCTTTTTTAAAGATTGTGAAAATATAAAAGAGAATCCTGATTTATATATATTAAAATCAGATACAAATATATCGAAAGACGATATAAAACAATTAATTAGTGATATATCAACAACTTCACAATTTAATAGTACAAAAGTTTATATTATTGATAAATGTGAAAAATTAAATGATTTTGCATATAATTCTATTTTAAAAACATTAGAAGAACCACAAAAAGGTATATATGCTATTCTTTTAACAACAAATATGGATGCTGTAAAACCAACTATATTAAGTAGATGTCAAAAAATATTTGTATCATCTGCTATTAAAGAAGAGGTTAACGAAGAATATAAAGAAGTAAGTGAATACCTTATAAAATCTATTGAAAATAATGGAATTAATACAATTGCAAAAAATTATGATATATATAATAAAATAGTAGATAGAAATTTCTTTCAAAATGTATTAAAATATATGTTGAAAAAATATAATGATAAATTATTATCCTTAGTTAATAATAAAAAAACAACAGAAGATTTAATAAATACAAATGATATAGTTATATTATCTAAAAAAATCTTAGTAATTAACAATAATATTATAGAATTAGATAATAATTTAAATAAAAATTTAAGTATTGATAGATTTATAATTGAAATGTGGAGATGTAATAATGAAAACAGTAGGAGTTGAATTTAAAAAAGATGGTAAACAATATTTATTTTATGATGATAATTTTAAAGTAAATATTGGTGATAATGTAATTGTTGATACTGAAAGAGGAGAACAATTTGCTACTGTTTGTGCTATATATGATGATGACAATAAAGAACACTCAAAAATAGTTAAAATTGCTACTAAAGAAGATGAAAGACAAAACAATATAAATCAAAAAGAAGCAAAAAGAGCACTTCAATCAGCAGAAGATTTTGCTAAAAAGTTAAATTTAGATATGAAATTTATAGATGCTTATTATACTTTTGATAGAAAACAATTAGTTTTTCAATTTTTAGCAGACAATAGAGTAGATTTTAGAGATTTAGCAAAACAGCTAGCATCAATATACAAAACAAGAATTGAATTAAGACAAGTTGGTGTAAGAGATAAAGCAAAAGAAATATCAGGGTTAGGTCAATGTGGAAGAAGATTATGTTGTTCTACATTCTTAACAGATTTAGATTCAGTAGCAATATCACAAGTAAAAAATCAAAACTTAGCATTAAATCCTACTAAAATTAATGGATTATGTGGAAGACTTTTATGTTGTTTAAAATATGAAGATAACTTATATACTGAATATAGAAAAGATTTACCAGAAATAGGAGACAATATAGAATATAATAAAGAAAAAGGAACAGTTATATCTTTAGATATTCCTAGAAGAAAATACACAATATTAACTGAAAATAATGAAAAAATAGAAATAGAAGTACCATTTAAAGAAAATGAAAACAGAAGAAAAAATAAATGATTTATTAAATATTAATAATTTAAAAATAGTACAAAATACAAACTATTTTAGTTTTAGTTTAGATTCAATTTTACTTTCTAATTTTGTATTATTAAACTATAATACTAAAAACATATTAGATTTATGTACTGGAAATGCACCAATTCCACTTGTTTTATCAACTAAAACTGATTCTAAAATTTATGCAGTTGAATTACAAAAAGAAATATATGATTTAGCTAAAAAAAGTATAGAAATAAATCATTTAGAAAATCAAATAATTTTAATTAATGATGATGTTAAAAATATAACAAATAAATTTGAAACAGATACATTTGATTTAATAACGTGTAATCCACCATATTTTAAATATAAAGATACAAGTATAGAAAATGATAATAAAATAAAATCAATCGCAAGACATGAAATATGTATTTCATTAGAAGATATAATAAAAATATCTAAAAAATTATTGAAAAATGGTGCTAGTTTGTGTATAGTACATAGACCAGATAGATTAATTGAAATTATTGAATTAATGAAATCTAATAATTTAGAACCAAAAAGATTACAATTTATTTATCCTAAAAAGAATAGTGATGCAAATTTAATATTAATAGAAGCTAGAAAAAATGGAAAAGAAGAATTAAAAATATTAAAACCACTATATGTTCATAATGATGATGGAACTTATACAGATGAAATATTAAAAATGTTTGGAGAATGAAAAATGATACAAAAAAGTTATGAAAAAAGTGAATTTGGAAATTTATATTTAATACCAACACCTATAGGAAATCTTGATGATATTACACTAAGAGCAATAAAAACATTAAAAGATGTTGATATAATTTTTGCTGAAGATACAAGAGAAACATTATCTTTATTAAAACACCTTGATATTAATAATAAAAGAATAGAATCTTGTCACAAATATAGTGAAATGAAAAATAAAGATAAAATAATAGAAATATTAAAATTAGGAAAAAATATAGGATACGTTACAGATAGAGGAACACCATTAATAAGTGATCCTGGAAATGTAATAGTAGATGAAGTAATAAAAAACAATATAAATGTAATATCTTTACCAGGACCAAATGCCTTATTACCAGCAATCAATATTTCTGGAATAAGTAATGAAAGATTCTTATTTTATGGATTTTTAAATTCTAAAAAAAGTCAAGCAATTAAAGAATTAGAAACATTAAAAAATATACAATATACACTGATATTTTATGAATCTCCTTTTAGAATACTAGAAACATTAAAAAATATAAAAGAAGTATTTGGTAATAGAAAAGCATCAATTGTAAGAGAAATTTCAAAACTATATGAAGAAGTAATAAGAGATGATATTGATAATTTAATAGAAAAATGTGATAAAATAAAAGGTGAGATTGTATTAATAGTAGAAGGAAACAATCAAATAGAGGAAGAAAATTTCGATTATGAAAAAGAAGTAGAAAAATTAATAAAAGATGGATACTCAAAAAAAGATGCTATTAAAACAATCGCAGATGTACATAATGTAAGTAAAAATAAATTATATAATATGTTAATGAAATAGAAAGGGAAAATTATGAAATTAATAGTTGGCTTAGGAAATCCAGGTGATAAATATGAAGGTACTAGACACAATGTAGGATTTAGTGCAATTGATTACTATGTTAAAGAAAAAGGTTTATCATATAAATCAAAAAATAATGGATTATATGCAGAAGATAAAATAAATGGAGAAAAAATAATTTTATTAAAACCTCAAACTTACATGAATTTATCTGGAGATTCTGTAATTAAATATGTTAAATTTTATAATATAAATATTGAAGACATATTAGTAATTTATGATGATATAGATTTTGAAATAGGAACTTTTAAAATAAAAAGAGATGGTAGTGCAGGTGGTCATAATGGAATTAAAAACATTATAACTCATTTAAAAACTGAAAATATAAAAAGAGTAAGAATTGGTATATCAAAAAATAAAATTCCATTAGAAGATTATGTATTAAAGAAATTTTCAAAAGAAGAACAGGAAAAAATAAATAATTTATTACCAACAATTTCGAAAATAATTGAAGAATTTGCAAATACTAATATAGATGATTTAATGCAAAAATATAATAAAAAATAATAAGGAATACTATGAAAAATAAATTATGTTTAAGTTTATTTGATGATGATATTTTAAATTGTAAAAAAATATCAATAAGTAAAAACGAAATATATAATCAATTATTGTTATATATATTTTTTAAGTCTAAAAAAAACATAATTTTAGTATATCCAACTTTAAATGAAGCAACAGGGTCATATAATGAACTTAAAAATTATATTGATGATGTATATTTATTTCCAGAAGATGATTTAATTAGTAAAAAAGCAATCGCCGCATCACCAGAATTATTATTTTTAAGAGTAAATTTATTAAATAAATTTAATGATGATAAACAAAAAATAGTATTAGTACACTTAAATAGTTTTATAAAAAAACTACCTAATAAAAATAAATATATAGATAATAAAATAAATATAAAAGTAAATAGTAAAATATCAAGAGATGAACTTGTAAAAAAATTAATAGATAATGGATATAAAAGAGAAAGCACAGTTTATAATACAGCAGAATTTTCAGTTAGAGGTTTTGTATTAGATATATTTCCAATAGAAGAAGAAAATCCAATTAGAATTGAATTTTTTGATGATGAAATAGAAAAAATAAAATATTTTGATGTAGCTACTCAAAAATCAATAAATGAAATTAAAGAAATTTCAATTGGAACATTAAAAGATGATTTTGGAGATAATAATTCTAATATTAGAGATTACTTAAATAATCCAATTGTAATATATACAAATTATAATCAAATAGTAGAACAAGAAAAAATGTTAATACCACAAATAAAATACTTAAATTTAGAAAATGAAATATTTAAATTATCTTCATTAGTACAAAAAGAAGATAAATATTTAGATACAATAAATAATAAAAATTGTGATATAAAAATAGAAGCAAAAAGTATTGATAAATATGCATCAGATAAAGAAAAATTTGTTAAAGATATTATATCAACAAATGGTATTTTGTATACTACAAATGAAATATTAAAAAAAGAATTACAATCTCATAATAAAAATTTAAAAATAGAAAATTGTATATTAAATCATGGTTTTGTGTATAAAAATAAGTATTATTTTAGTGAATATGATTTATTTGAAACATATACAAAAAAAGAATTATTAAGAGAAAAACCACTTGGTGATAAAATTTTATCTATTGATAATATAAATATAGGAGATTATGTAGTTCATAGAAAATCAGGAATTGGAATTTATAAAGGAATAACTACTATTCTTAAAGATGGTATGAAGAAAGATTATATTTTAATTCAATATAAAGGCGATGATAAACTTTATATGCCTGTTGAAGATATATCAAAATTATATAAATACACATCTAAAGAAGGTGCAAGACCAACTATTAATAAATTAAATAGTGTTGAGTGGACTAAAACAAAATTAAAAATTAAAGAAAGAATTAAAAATATTACAGGTGAATTATTAAATATTTATAAAGAAAGAAATAAAGCCACAATTGAACCATTTAAAAAAGATGATGAAAGTCAATTAATATTTGAAAGTGAATTTGAATATGAAGAAACAACAGATCAATTAAAAGCAGCAGAAGAAATAAAAAGAGATTTAGAACGTCCAAGACCAATGGAAAGACTTTTATGTGGTGATGTTGGTTATGGAAAAACTGAGGTTATATTTAGAGCAATGTATAAAACTGTGATAAATGGTAAACAAGTTGCTTATCTTTGTCCTACAACTTTATTATCACATCAACAATATAATTCAGCATTACAAAGATTTAAAAATCATGGAGTAAATATTGATATAATTAATAGACATTTTACTAACAAACAAGTACAAGAAAAAATCAAAAAATTAAAAGAAGGAAAAATAGATATTATTTTTGGAACACATAGGCTTCTTAGTAATGATGTAGAATTTAAAGATTTAGGATTGTTAGTAATTGATGAAGAACACAGATTTGGTGTAGAACAAAAAGAAAAAATCAAAAAATTAAAATCAAATGTACATGTATTATCTGTTTCAGCAACACCAATACCTAGAAGTTTACAAATGTCACTTGTAGGTATTAGAGATTTATCATTAATTGAATCAGCACCTAAAAATAGATATCCTGTACAAACTTATGTAATTGAATATAATGAAATGTTAATAAGAGAAGTTATATTAAAAGAGATGTCTAGACAAGGGCAAGCATTTATTTTATACAATAATATAACAAATATGGATAATCTTGTAAGTAAATATAAAAAATTAATACCAGAAGCAAGAATATGTTATGCACATGGAAAAATGTCTAAACAAGAAATGCAAGATATTATTTTTGATTTTACTAATAGAGAATATGATGTTTTAATAAGTACTACTATAATAGAAAATGGAATAGATATACCTAATGCTAATACTATTATAGTTATTGATAGTGATAGATTTGGATTAAGTCAGTTATATCAAATAAGAGGTAGAGTTGGTAGAAGTGATAAAATTGCTTTTGCATATTTAATGTATAAAAAAGAAAAAGTACTTGGAACAACTGCTATTAAAAGATTAGAGGCTATAAAAGAATTTACTGAACTTGGTAGTGGATATAAAATTTCTATGAGAGATTTAGCAATAAGAGGAGCAGGAGATATTTTAGGAAAAGAACAAGCAGGATTTATAGATTCTGTTGGTGTAAGTATGTATTTAGATTTAATAAATGAAGAAGTTCATGGTATAGATAATGATAAAGAAGAAGAAAAAGAGTATAACAAAATTGAAGTTGAAAATCATATAGGAGAAGAATATACTGATGAAAGTAGTATTGTAATTGAACTTCATAAAAAGATTAATGGTATAACAAATAAGAAAGAATTAAATGAAGTTTTAAGTGAAATTAGAGATAGATTTGGTATGACAAATCCATCATTAGAGTTATATGCTCATGAAAAATATTTAGAAAAATTATTAATGATTACAATGGTTAAAATAACAGAAAATGATAATTTAAAAGTTGTTTTAAAAATGAAAAAAGAAATTTATGAGAGCATTAGTATAGAAAAATTATTTGTAGAAGCCACTAGAATAACAACAAAATTTAATTTTACTTATAAAAACAATACAATAATTATTACATTATTAAAAGCATCACTTGAGAAAAATTATATTTATTATTTAGAAAGTTTATTAGAAGTTATTTATTCAATGAAATTTGGTGCATAAAAAATAAAAATACAATCACACTATAAATAGGGTGATAATTTGAAAACTACAGGAATAGTTAGAAAAATAGATGAACTTGGTAGGATTGTTTTACCAAAAGAGTTAAGAAAAAGTTTAAATATTAATTCAGGTGATGATTTTCAAATAACTATTGAAGAAAATAAAATTATATTAGAAAAATATTCAAGATTAGAAAACTTTGAAGAAAAAATTACAAAAATAATTAATTGTTTTATATCAGTTACAAATTATAAAATATATTTTGTTATTAATGATAAAATAATTAATAGCAATGAATCTATTAAAGATAATATAAGTAAATTAATTCAAGAAAGAAAACTTTATATTAGTGATAAAATAATAAAAAATCAAATAAGTGATAGTATTATAGAAGAAGGAAAAATGGTTATATATCCAATTGTTTTTGATAGTGATTTACTTGGAAGTTTAATACTTGTTAGTAATGATAATATAAATAATATAGTTAACAATTCAAAAATATTAAATAATTTAATTAAAAGTATTGTAAGTAAAGAATAATAGTAAAAAAATTTATAAATTGAAAGTGAAAACTTTCTTTTTTTTTGTTATGTCAATTCACTTCAAAATAGGCACTTTTTCTTGACTTTCCATATATATATATATAATTTTCTTAGTAGCGTAGAAAATAGAAAGAGGTTTTTATATGAAAAGTAAAAAGGGATTTACATTAGTAGAACTATTAGCAGTAATAGCAATCTTAGCAATATTAGTATTAATAGCAATACCAAATGTATTAAATTTATATAGAAATGCAAGAAAGAATACATTTAAAAGTGATGTACAAAGTATATTAAGAGCATCAGAACAAGCATATGTAATGAATTCAATGAATAATGGAAATAGAACATGTTTTGATAGTGTATCAAATCCATTAGATATAGATGCAAGAGAAAATTTAGTATATGTAGTAAGACTATCAAATAAAGGAAAAATCACAAGTATAGAAGTAGCAGATAATAATTATCAAATACTAGTTGATGATAGTAATGGAATAAGTAAAGATGAAATAGGTAAGACTTATGAAATAGAAAATGTAAATCCTAAATCAGTAATAGTAGGATGTGATAGTACAGCATTAAAACAAGAAAGTGAAGATAAAAAGTTAGTAATAAAGAAAGATAATGAAGAAATAAGAACAATACAAATGGGAAGAAATACAACTACAACAATAGATAAAGAAAATGATGTATCATTAATAACATGTAATAATGGAGTAGAAGTAATAGAAGAAAATGGGCAATTAAAAATAAGTAATGTTTTAAATAACTCAGTATGTACATTTAGTAATGATTTAGTTAATACAATAAATAATTTAGAAGACACACAAAAAAGTATACTATTAATAAATGATTTAAATTTAGATAAACAAATTGCAATAACTAAACCACTTACAATAGAAATGAATGGAAAATCAATTAATTCATCTTTTAATGGTGCTGTAATTTCAAATAATTCAAATTTAACAATAAAGAACAGTAGTGAAAATGAATCTTCAGTAACATCATCAAATGTAATAATTCACAATTATGAAAATTGCACTTTAAACTTAGATAATGTTAGATTAATTTGCAGTGAAACTGAAAATAGTTATTCTACAATATATAATCAAGGAAAATTAATAATAAGAAATAGTCACATAGAAGGACCATATGGAATAGGTAACAATGTACCTCAAACTGCAACATTTGATATATACGATAGTGAAATTGTTGGAAATATAATTGCTGGTATTAATTTAAATTCTGGTTCTGCTTCAAGCGGAAATATATATAATTCAAAAATAACTGGAAAACAACATGCAATTTGGTCTGCTAGTACTGGAACCATAAATATATATTCAGGAATATTTATAGGAGAAACAGATCGTGCAATTAGTAATTTTTCAACAGGTACAATAAATTTAACACAAAAAGATACACCAATATATGTATCTTCACAGGCTACATCATGGTATCCAGCAATTAAAAATGAAAATACAGGAACTATAAATATAAAAGGAACAATTGCAAATAAATGTACATCTAATTCAAGTGATACAACAAGTGGAGTATGTATATATGGTGGAAATGATAATAATGGTGGAGTTCAAAATACTAATTTAGGTACTATTAATATAAATGGTGCAACAATTTATGGAGGATATCAAGGAATTAATAATAATTCAACAGGACAAATAAATATATCAAATGCAAATATTAGTTCAAATCAATGGGCAATACTTAATAATAGAGAGGGTACTATAAATATATGTTCTGGAGAAATAAGAGGTAGTACTTATGATTTAAATAATTCTTCAACTGGAATTATAAACTATACCTCAAAAGTAACTCTTAAAAACAATACAAAAAATGGTACAAATGTAAATTTAACAGATAGTATAACTTGTAAATAGTGTACTATCTTTTTTATATATAATATTTGAATAATATAATTAAAAAGTTTATAATGTATGAGAGGTGACGTATGATAGATTCTCATGCACATATAACTAGTGAATATTATGAAGATATAGATGAACTTATAAATTATTTAAAAGAAAATAATGTTTTACATGTAGTTAATTGTTCTACTAATCTTAATGATGCAAAAGAAGTAATAGAACTTAGTAAAAAATATAATAACTTTTTAATGCCTGCTATTGGTATACATCCACAAAATATAGAAAACATTAATGATATAAAAGAAGTAGAAAAATTAATAAATGAAAATAAAATATACGCAATAGGAGAAATAGGACTTGATTATCATTGGAATAAAGAAAATAAAAAATCACAAAAAGAAATTTTTATAAAACAATTAGAGTTAGCAGAAAAATATAATTTACCAGTAAGTATTCATACAAGAGATTCAATTCAAGATTGTTTAGATATATTAAAAACAAGAAAGAATTTTGGTATAATTCACTGTTTTAATGGAAGTTATGAAATGGCTAAAGAATTTATAAAATTAGGATATAAATTAGGAATAGGTGGAGTACTTACTTTTAAAAATTCTAAATTATATGAACTAATAGAAAAAATAGATTTAAAAGATATAGTATTAGAAACCGATAGTCCATTCTTAACTCCAGAACCATATAGAGGACAAAAAAATAATCCATATAATATATATTTTGTTGCAAAAAGAATAGCAGAAATAAAAAATATTAGTATAGATGAAGTAATTAAAACTACTACTGATAATGTATTACAATTATTAAAGTTGTAATATATTTTTAATTATTAAAATTACTTTACATAAAAATCATTAATTTGGTTAGCGATTTTTGACATTTTATATTTATTAATATATAATTTTATTAGGAGATAAAATGAAAGCATATAGAGCATATATAAAAAGTAGAATTATAATGTTTATTGAAGCAATTATTGTATTTGGCTTAGTTTTCATGTTGACAAAAGAATCAAATCAAGTATATGTTCTTACTGTTGCATTAAATAACAATTTAGAAAAGAATATGGATAGAAAAATAATTCAAAAAACACAAAATGAATTATATATAGAAAAAGATTATAACCCAATAGATACGTTTATAGGAGAATTAACAGGATATGCTGGTGATTGTCCTTTATGTTCTGGATATTTAGCATGTCCACCTAGAACTAATGTATTAGAAAAAGGTATTTATTATGATGATGCTACATACGGACATATAAGAATAGCGGCTAGTAGTAAAAATTATCCATGTGGAACAATATTAAGATTTAATGTAAATAAATTATCAGAAGAACCAATAATAGCAATTGTTCTTGATAGAGGAGTTAGTGGAAATAACATTGATTTATTAACAGAATCAGAAGAATATGCAGCACAATATGTAGGAAGAGTTAGAAATTTAGAATTTGAAATACTTAGAAAAGGTTGGACAAAATGACAAGATTTGATTATAAAAAATCACTAGGTCAAAATTTTTTAAAAGATAAAAATATAATAAATAAAATAGTCAACTCTTTTAATACAAATAATGATGATTTAATAATTGAAATAGGTCCAGGAGCAGGATCTTTAACACAAGAATTAGTTAAAAAAAACAGTGATGTTTTATGTTTTGAAATAGACAAAAGATTAGAAGAATTTTTAAGTAAAATAAATAGTAATAATTTAAAAATTATATATGAAGACTTTTTAAAAATAAATTTAGTAGATTATATTGATAAAAAATATAAAAATATATACTTTATAGGAAATTTACCATATTATATTACTACAGCCATAATAAATAAAATAACAAAAGAAACTAATCCTAAAGAAATTATTATAATGATACAAAAAGAAGTAGGTCAAAGGTTTATGGCAAAACCTAATACTAAAGAATATAATTCATTAAGTATTTTTTTACAATATAATTATAATATATCAAAAATATGTGATGTAAGTAAAAATTGTTTTGAACCAATTCCTAAAGTAGATAGTGTAGTTATAAAATTAGCAAAAAAAGAAAATATTAATAAACCTAAAGATGAAAATAAATTTTATAAATTAGTTAGTGATAGTTTTACACATAAAAGAAAAAATTTAAAAAATAATCTTAAAAATTACGATTTAGAAAAAATACAAGAAGTATTATCAAAATTTAATAAAGATTTAACAGTTCGTGCAGAAAATTTAACAATAGATGAATTTATAGAAATATCAAATAACTTATAAAATAATCATTTAAAATTATTAAGAAGGTAAAAGTATGAGTAAAAGATTTAGAAAAGTTATGTATATTTTATTGGCATTATTTTTAATTTTATTACTTTTATGTTTTTGTGTTCCAGAAGAAATAGCAAATAATTGTGTTGGAGTTCTATGCTTTATAGATTGCTGTGTATATGTAATTTTAATGGGTACTATAAATGAAAATCCTATAATGGGTAAAGATGAGCAATTTGTTAATAATTTTAAAAATTATAATGAAGTAAAAAAACAAATAGAAGAAAAATTATTATTAAAAAAGAATAGTAAATATGTTAAATATACAAAAGAAACTGAATCAAATGTAGAAATAAACTTTTATTATAAATTACATAGAAAAGATTTTTATGAAATATATTATTTGATTAAAATAGATAACTTTGATGATAAATCTTTAAAATTAATAGTTAATGAATTAGTAGATTTTATCAATAATAAATTAGAAAAAAGAAAAAAATTAAATATTAGAATAATTTTATGTACTATAAAAACAAATAAATTTACAAAAAAATTCTTAAATAATATTTTTGTTGATATAGCATGGAATACATTGCTACCAGTATGTATATCATTTGAAGAAAATAAAATAATTATTCCTAATGAGTTATTTACAACACCAGGTATATCAACAGTAAGTAAATATCCTGTTACGAGAATAGGACTTAATAAACTTTTGAAATTAAATAAAAAAGTAAAGGAGTAAAAAAAATGAATGAAAAATTAGTAAAATATTCTAAAGTCTATTTCATTATATTTTTAATATTTCTTCCATTGAGTATTAATTTTCATAATAAATATTTATTAGATAAAACTATAAGTAACTATAATGCATGTTTTATATTTACAATTATAACTGCTGTATGCGGAATTACAACTTTAATTATGATATATTTAATGGAATTTTCAATTACTATAGGTAAGCCAGTAGTATACAAAAATAGTTTTAGTAATTATGATAAATTAAAAAGATATTTAAGAAAAAAAATAAAAAAACAAAATAAAAAAACAAAATTTAAAAGAAAAGAAAATTAAAATAGAGAATAATGAATTAACAATATATTATAAATATAATAAAAAATTATTCATATATTGTTTAATTAAATGTAACGTTATAAATAAGGAAATATATAGTAAAGCTAATGAAGAAATAGAAAATTTAATAAAAGAATTAAAAATTAATAATTATAAAAAAGTAGCAACTTCTATAATATTTTGTCCTGAAAAGAAAAGTAGATATGATAAAATTTATTTAAATGATATCAATAATATAAAATCTAAAATACAAATAATAGTTGATGTATCATTTAAAGATAAAGAAATAACTAGATCAAATATATTAATTAATCCTTTTAATATAAAACTATTAAATAAAAGATATATGTACTTTATTTTACAAACAAATTTAAGATATATGTTGAATTTAAAATATAAAGTTAAAAATGTAACAAATGCAATAAATTTAACAAAAGATATAAAAGGCGTTTAGAAAATAATTCTAGATGTCTTTTTTATGTGATATGTGTTTAAAATATTAAAGTTATATATGAAATTTATAGTAGTAACAATTAGTCAAAAAACAATTTAAAGAATTTTTTAAAACCAAAATAATATATTTTATAAAGGGGGTTATATGTTAAAAGTTGGTGACTATGTAACTAGAAAAAAATATAACAACGACATTTTATTTAAAGTAGTTAAAATAGAAGGTGATAAAGTAATACTTTCTGGGGTTGAATTGAGATTATATGCAGATGCAAATAGTAATGATTTAGTTTTATCATCAATTAGTAAAAAAAAACCGACAATTGAAGCAATAAGAGGTTTAGATGTAAGCAATTACTTCTACATTCCTGGGGTACTTGTTCATCTTGACAGTGATCAAAGCTATTTAGATAAATGTCTTGAATATTATAAAACACAAAAAATAAAATGTTTTGGATATAAATTTTCTGAAAGTGAATTTAGTCAAAATATTGAGAACATAATTAAAAAACATAATCCTGACATACTTGTTATTACAGGTCATGATGCATATTATAAAAAAACTAATACATACAGAAATAGTAAATATTATATAGAAACAGTAAAAAAAGCAAGACAAATAAAACCAAATACAGATGACTTAATAATAATCGCAGGAGCATGTCAAAGTGATTTTAATAGTTTAATTAAAGCAGGTTCTACTTATGCATCAAGCCCAGCACATATAAATATTCATGCATTAGATCCAGCAATTATTGCCTCTTTTATAGCGTTAACAGATATAAATGAAGTAGTAGATTTAGATGAAGTTTTATCAAAAACAAAATATAAATCAGATGGAATTGGTGGAATAAAAACATTTGGAAAAATGAAAAGTGGATATCCAAGAAAGGAAAAAAATTGAACTTAGATAATATCAAAAAGAAAATATATGAATTAAAAGATGAAAAGTTAAAAATAAAAGTAAATTTAGGAAGAAATAAATATGAATATTTAGAAGGTAAAATAGAAAAAATACATCCTAACTTATTTACTATTCAAACAAATAAAGGTTTAAAATCATTTACATATTCCGATGTAGTTACTAAAGTGATTGTAATTAGCAAATTTAACTAAAAATATTGATATTAAAAAATATTTGTATTATAATTGAATTAGCTAATGATTAAGGAGGTACTTATGGAAATTACATCAGTAAAAATTCGTAAGGTTGAAAGAGAAGGATCTCGTATGAAAGGAATAGCATCTGTTGTTGTAGATAATGCTATTGCTATTCACGATATCAGAATTATTGAAGGAGATAACGGATTATTCATAGCTATGCCAAGTCGTAAGACTCCAGCTGGTGAATATAGAGATATAGCTCATCCAATCAACCAAGAAGTTAGAACTATGTTTGAGAAAGAAATATTAGATGCTTATAATAAAGCAGATGATCAAGCAGAAGCAAACGAATAATAACAAATAAGGCTACAATAAGTAGTCTTTTTTCATATTTCCTATTTTATTTAATATAATTTGTTAGGGAGGAAATATGGATAAAAACAAAGATTATAGTGAAACATTTAATCACATAGTCACAATAACTGATAGAAAAACAATAGTATTATCTGGTATTAAAAAACTAGATAGTTTTGATGATACTGAATTTTTTGTAGATAGTACAATGGGTTCAATATTAATTAAAGGTGAAGGTTTAGAATTAATTAAATTAGATACATTTCAAGGAAATTTATCAATAAAAGGAAGAATAATATCTGTAAATTATTTAGATGGAAATAAAAAAATAAAAGCAGATAATATAATGGCAAGGTTATTCAAATGATGGGATTAAAAGAACAAATTCTATCATTTCTTTTTTCTTTTATATATGGAATCATAGTATTTATATGCTATAGACTATCTTATAAATATTTATACTATTCTAAAAAAATATATTGTTTTTTAAATTCGTTTTTATTTGTATTAGATTTAACTATAATATATTTTAAAATCTTTTATATTATTAATGGAGGAATAATAAATATATATTTTATATTAATTACATTACTAGTATCAATTTTTCTTAACATTAAATTTACAAAAAAAATGTCAAAAAAAATCTAATTCGTTGTTTTTTTATTACAATCAGTTTATAATAAATTTGAGATGGAAAAGTATGAATAAATTAGGAAGAAAAACAAAATTTAGAATATTTATTTTGATGATATGTTTACTCGCATCATCTGTTATTTTTGTATCTTCTTCTTTTTCATATATTTTTTCAGTTTATAAAACAAAACAAGAAATTAACAAACTAAAAGAAGAATATAATGAAACATTAGTTGTTGAAGAAAATTTAAAATCAGAAATTAATAAATTACAAGATCCTGAATATATGGCAGAATATGCAAGAGAAAAATATTTATATTCTGGAAAAGATGAAATTATAATAAAAATAGATGATTAGAAAGGCTTAGAATGGAAGAAGTTTATAATTTTATTTTAAATAAAATAGATTTAAATCCCAATGATATAATTGTTGCTGGAATATCAGGTGGGCCAGATTCTATGGCTCTTTTATTTATATTGAATGAATTTAAGAAAAAAATGGGTTTAAAATTAATATGTGCTCATATTAATCATAATAAAAGAAAAGAAAGTGATACAGAAGAAGCTTATTTAAAAGATTATTGTAAAAATAACAATATAATTTTTGAACATATAAAAGTTCAAAAATGGGGAGATGATAATTTTGAAAATGAGGCAAGAAGTATTAGATATAATTTTTTTGAAGAATTAATAGAAAAATATGATGCAAAATATTTAATGACCGCACATCATGCAGATGATTTAATAGAAACTATATTAATGAGAATAGTAAGAGGTTCTACATTAAAAGGATATAGTGGATTTAGTAGAATTGTTAATAAAGATACGTACAAAATAGTAAGACCATTTATAACTGTTACTAAAGATGAAATAATAAAATTTGACAATGAAAATAATATTAAATATTTTATAGATTCAACTAATTATGAAGAATTACATACAAGAAACAGATATAGACATGTAGTTTTACCTTTCTTAAAAAAAGAAAATCCAAATGTTCATAAAAAATTCTTAAAATTTAGTGAAGTATTAATAGAAAATAGTAATTATATAGATGAAGAAGCAAATAAAGTATTTAACAAAGTATTTCAAAATGGAGTAATTGATATTAATAAATTTAATCAATTAAATAAAGTTATTCAAACAAAAATAATATATAATATTTTGGAAAAAATATATGGAGATGACTTATTAATAATTGGAGATGCTCATGTAGATTTAATATTTGGACTTATTAATTCAAATAAATCTAATAGTATAGTACATTTACCTAATAATGTTATAGTAATTAGATCTTATAATGAAGTTAGTTTTAGTTATGATGAATATAGTGAGGACAAATATGAAATAGAAATAGAAACATTAGTAAATTTACCAAATGGAAAAATGATAGAGAAAGTAAATGAAAGTAATGATACATCTAATTATACAATAAGATTAAATAGTAATGAAATAAAATTACCTTTATACGTTAGAAATAGAAGAGATGGTGACAAGATGGAAGTAAAGGGATTAAATGGAACAAAAAAAATAAATGATATATTTATAGATGAAAAAATAAAAATAAATGATAGAAAATTATGGCCAGTAGTATTAGATGCAGAAGAAAATATAGTATGGCTTCCAGGATTAAAAAAGTCTAAACTTGACAAGAAAATTACTGAAGAGTATGATATTATACTGAGATATTATTAGAAAGGAAATGATTATATGAATATAAAGAAAACAAAAAGAAATATGAATTTTATGCCATATATTTTACTATTAGTAGTAGTACTTGGTACATATTTGTTTATGAATAGTGTAGGAAGTAATGTACATGAATTTAATTATACAGAACTTACTACACAAATAAACGAAGGTAAAGTAACAGAAATATCTGTAACACCAAAAAGTGCATCAGGTGTATATATAGTTACAGGTAAAATAGATGGATATGCAAAAAATGAAAGTTTTAAAGTAACAGTACCATATACAGATACAGTAATATCTAGTATATATGATTTAGCAGAGCAACAAAATTTAATTGTTAAAACAAATACCAACCCAGAAAATAGTACATGGTTAAATGTAATAATTAGTGTTGTTCCAGTTATAATTATAGGTGTATTAATCTATTTCATGTTTATTAAACTTGGAAATAATGGAAAAGGAACATTTGATTTTGGTAAAAGTAGAGCTAAATTATCTGAAGATGGTGGAAGAAAAACATTTAAAGATGTAGCAGGATTAAAAGAAGAAAAAGAAGAAGTACAAGAATTAATTGACTTCTTAAAAAATCCTAAAAAGTTTACTAAAATGGGTGCTAGAATACCAAAAGGTGTATTATTAGTAGGTCCTCCAGGAACAGGTAAAACTTTACTTGCAAAAGCAGTTGCTGGAGAAGCTAAAGTTCCATTCTTTTATATAAGTGGTTCAGATTTTGTAGAATTATTTGTAGGTGTAGGAGCATCTCGTGTAAGAGATATGTTTAAACAAGCTAAACAAACTGCTCCATGCTTAATATTTATAGATGAAATTGATGCTGTTGGTCGTGAAAGAGGAACTGGACTTGGTGGTGGACATGATGAAAGAGAACAAACATTAAATCAATTATTAAGTGAAATGGATGGATTTGGTGAAAATGAAGGTATCATTATAATTGCTGCAACTAATAGACCAGATGTATTAGATCCAGCATTATTAAGACCAGGAAGATTTGATAGACAAGTTACTGTTGGAAGACCAGATGTAAAAGAAAGAGAAGAAATATTAAAAGTTCATGCTAAAAATAAAATTTTAGCTCCAAATGTAAAATTAAAATTTATTGCTGAAAGAACTCCAGGATATAGTGGAGCAGACTTAGAAAATTTATTAAATGAAGCCGCATTACTTGCTGTTAGAAGAAATAAAGAAGCTATTACTATGGATGAAATTGATGAAGCAAGTGATAGAGTTTTAATGGGACCTGCTAAAACTAGTAGAAAAGTAACAGACTATGAAAAGAAGATAGTTGCATATCATGAAGCAGGACATGCAGTAAGTGGAATTATATTACCAAATGGTGAAGAAGTTCATAAAATAACAATAATTCCTCGTGGTATGGCAGGTGGATATACACAAATGTTACCAAAAGAAGAAAGAACACTTGTATATACTAAAAAGGAATTAGAAGAACAAATCATTACGTTATTATCAGGACGTGCTAGTGAAGAACATTATTTAAATGAAGTTTCAACTGGTGCTAGTGATGACTTAAAGAGAGCAACTAAAATAGCAAGAAGTATGGTTACAGAATATGGTATGAGTTCTTTAGGTCCAATGCAATTTGAACATAGAAGTGAAAGCGTATTCTTAGGACGTGATTACAATCAAACTAAAAACTTCTCAGATCAAGTAGCTTTACAAATTGATCAAGAAGTTAAAAAAATAATAGATGAATGTTATAAAGAAGCTAAAAAAATAATTTCAAAAGAAAAGAAATTAATAGAAATATTAGCAAATGAATTAATAGAAAAAGAAACATTAACTAAAGAAGAAATAGAAAAATTAGTTAGTGAAAATAGTGATTATACTATTGAAGACAAGGACTAAAAAAAGTTACTTAGAAATAAGTAATTTTTTTATGTTAAATTTTGTCTAATGTATTTGTATTAATTTACTTTTAATATATAAAATGATATAATTTATAATATGAAAAAGAATATATTGTTGTTAATCAATGGTTTTGGAGTTGAACGTAATAATTCATATAATGTATATTCAGCAGAATTAATGCCTACAATGGACAAGCTTACAAAAGAAAAAATATTTGTATCAATTCCTAATAATTATTTAGACTATAAAAGTTCATATAGAAATTTTAGTATGGGAATAAATGAAGCATTAACATATAGTTTAATAGAAAATAATATATTTAGTGAAGAATACAAATCAAATCAATTATTAAAATATACAGTAAATGAATTAAATAAATATGAAGGTTCTAGATTACATATTATTGTTTATTGGGATTCAACAAAAACAATAGAACAGTTAACTACTTATTTAAGATATATACAAACAGTAACTAAAGCAAAAATATTTTTACATATAATATTGTGTCATAAATCTCTTAATGATTATAAAGATATAGAAAAAGGATTTTCTGTATTAAATTATGAACTTGGAAATAATGTTAAAATAGGAATAGTAACAGGTGAAAGTAATTTAAATAATGTACTTGGAGCAAAAGATTTTGTGAAAAATATTGTAACTGAATATGGTGAAAAATGGAAAGATTTAACTAAAAAAGTTCAAGTATTATTACAAACAAAAACTAAACCATATGAAACAAGAACATTTTCAGTAAATTCAGATTATAAATTATTAGAAAATGATCAAATTTTAATTTTTAACTTTTCAAATATAGATTTTAATTTATTTAAAAATGAGTTAAAAGCACAAAAGTATAGACAATTAGATTTAAGTAAGATTTCTTACTATTCATTATTCCCAACAATATGTAGTGAACAAATACCATTTATGTATAATTTTGCAGTATCTTCAAATTACACATTAAATTCATTAAAGAGTATTAATGCAAGATGTTTAATATTTGATAAAAAAGATAATTGTCCATATATAAATTATTATTTAACTGGACTTAGAAATACAGTAGATGAAAATCTTAAATATTTACCTACTGATGATGGATTTATATATGACCCACAAAAAGTATTACAAACCATACAATCTTATGATAAAGAATTATATATTATAAATTATGAAATTAATACATGTAAAAATATAGAAGAAATGAAAGATAGATTATCAAAAATAGATGCAGTAATAAAAGTTTTAGATGATTATATTACACAAAATAATTATGCATTAATTATTTCATCTTTCTATGGAATTGAAACAGATTTATATAACGCAAAACAAGAATTATGCAAAGTAGATTTTTCAGGTAGAGTTCCATTAATTATAGATGATAAATCTATATCACTTTCTCAATTTAGTATACTAGAAGGTTCATTATTTGATTTGTCAAATACAATCATGTATAATATAAATAAAGATTATAAAAATACAGGTTTATTAAAAAAGAAATCTAGTTTATTATCAATCTTTTATAAAAAACCAAAGGAGAGTAAAAAATGACAAAAAAACCAACAAGTAAAAGAATATTAGCATATTTAGTTGATGGAGTTATTATAAGTATTATAGTTTCATTATTTTCAGGCATTAGTTTTTTAAATCCATATATGGAAGAATATGAAGATTTATATGAAGATTATCAAGAATATGTAATGGATATGGATGATCCTATGGACTTATTAAATGATGTAACAGTTAAAGATTATACTTATCAATTATCAAAATATGGTATTTATATGTCTATAACAAGTTTAGTAGTAAGTTTCTTATATTTTGGTATTTTCCAATATTATAATAAAGGACAAACGGTTGGAAAAGCTATCTTTAAGATAAAAGTTGTATCTAATAATGATAATAAATTAAGTTTAGTTCAAGTTATTATAAGAAGTGCATTTATAAATAGTTTGCTTACTTCATCTTTATTAATTATGGCTACATTATTTTTAAGTAAATCAGTATTCTTAGGTGCAGATTTAGTTATAGAATATTTAGATATGGCAATATTATTTATATCAGCAGGTATGATAATATATAGAAATGATGGACTTGGACTTCATGATATGATAGCTCATACAAAAGTTGTTTTTGCAGATGAAGTATTAGAAACAAATGTTAAAGAAGCAAAAATAGTAGAAGATGTAAAAGAGATAGAAGAACCAAAAGAAAAAAGTACAAAAAAATCTACTACTAGAAAAACTAAAACAACAACTCCAAAAAAGAAAACAGTAAAAAAGGAAGATAAATAGTTATGAAAATAGGAATAGCTAATGACCATCATGGTATAAATTTAAAAAATCAAATAATAGATTATTTAAAACAACATAATATAGAATATAAAAACTATGGATGTGATAAAGAAGATAATTCTGATTATGTTGATTATGCTAAATACTTATGTGATGGTATTAACAATAAAGAAATAGATTTAGGAATACTTATATGTATGACAGGAACAGGTATGTCAATTGCTGCTAATAAAATACATAATATAATAGCTGCAAAAGTAAATACTCCACAAGAAGCAGCCTTAGCAAGAGAACATAATATGGCAAATGTTATGACTTTAGCAGAATATACACAAAATTTAGAAGAAATACTAGATAATTTTATTAACACTAAACCATCTACTGAAGAAAGACATATAAGAAGAGTAAATAAAATATTAAATTTGAGGTAATAAAAATGGATAAATCAGTTTTAAAAATAGCAGGAATATTTGCAATAGTTTTAGGTATACTAGCATGTTTCACATTAATAGGTGCAATTATCGGTATACCAATGATTATTGGTGGTTATAAAATAAAAAATATATCAGCACTACCGGATGAAGAAATTGAAAAGCAAAAAGATACAATATTAATTTGGACTATAGTTTTACTATTTATTTGTCAGCTATCAGGTATTTTATGTTTAGTTTACTATTTATCAATGGGTAACTATTCATCAAGTTCAAATTCAAGTAATTCAAAAACAAATGATTCAAAATATGATGATTTAGAAAAATTAGATAAATTGTATAAGGATAAAGTAATAACTAAAGAAGAATTTGAAGCTGAGAAAAAAAGAATATTAAATCAATAATAATCATATAATATACTATGAAAAGAAAAATCATAGTATTTTTTATTTCTTTTATAATGTTATTTATAAGTTGTTATTATAAATATGTAGAAGAAAATAAAAACAAAATAGAATTAAAACCAACAAAAAATATAGATACTACACAAGTTGTTAACAATCAAACAGAAGAACAAGAAAAAGTACAAAAAGTAGATATTATTTATGATAATGAAGTTGTAAACTTAGATTTAGAAGATTACGTTTTAGGTGTTGTGGCATGTGAAATGCCAGCATCTTTTGATATCGAAGCTTTAAAAGCAATGGCAGTTGCTTCTAGAACTTTTGCATTATATAAAATAACTACAAATAAAAATTACAAATTATCAACCACTACTAAAGATCAATGTTATATAACTGTTGATAAAATGAAGAAAAACTGGGGAAATAGTTTTGAAAAAAACTATGAAAAAATAAAAACAGCGGTAAGTGAAACTAAAAATGAATATTTAACATATAAAGATAAAGTAATAATTGCATTTTATTTTTCAATTTCAAATGGATATACAGAAAATTGTGAAAATGTATTTAGTCAAAAATTAGATTATTTAAAAAGTGTAGATTCATCTTGGGATAAAGAATATGATTATAAACAAAAAACAGTTAATTTTTCTGAAAAAGATTTTTTAAATAAATTAGGTATTAATGATAGTAGTATTAAAGATATACAAATAGATAGGAGCAATACAGGTAGAGTAAGTACAATTAAAGTAAATAATAAATCATTTAAAGGTACTAATTTTAGAACATTATTAGGACTTAGAAGTACAGATTTTGAAATAACAAGAAAGGATAATAAAGTTTATATTGAAACAAAAGGATATGGTCATGGAGTTGGAATGAGTCAATATGGTGCTAATGCTATGGCTAATAAAGGATATACTTATGATGAAATATTAAAATATTATTACACAGGTGTTAAAATAAATGAATAATTAATAAAAATATGTTCACTCTATTAATAGGAGAGTGAATTAAATGGAAAAATATACAAAAATTTTAATGCCTGCAATTTATATTGGGGTAATAGGAGTAATGGTTGTAAGTGTTTTATTAATAGTAAATGGAGTAAAAAAATTTATAGCAGAAGAACCAAATTACAAATATACTTTAGATGATGTATTTCAAAGTGATATAAGTCCAGTTGTAAAAACAGAAAACAATACAATAATTAGACCTTATATTGATGAAAATGTTAAAGTAGGAAAATATTTTTATGATTTTGAATCAGATCCTACTAAACAAGAAGAATCATTAATATATTTTGAAAATACTTATATGCAAAATAAGGGAGTAGACTATGTAAATGATGAAGACTTTGATGTTGTATCAGTATTAGATGGAGAAGTTATTGGTATTGAAGATAATGAAATATATGGAAAAATAGTTACTATTAAACATAATGATAATTTAAAAACAGTATATAGTAATGTTACAAATGTAAATATTACTGTAGGTTATAAAGTTAGTCAGGGAGAAATAATCGCAAGTAGTACATCTTCAAAAATAGATACAACAAATAAATCATTACTACATTTTGAAGTATATTATAAAGAAAATCCAATGGATCCAGAAAGCTTATATACATTAAAAGTAAATGAATTAGAAGATTAGCAATAGTAAAAACTATTGTTTTTTTATAATTGAATTTATATGTGAAATGTGATAATATTTTTTCTAGAATAAATATACCTGTTAGAAATTACTTAAAGAATTCAATAAGGAGTAGTATTTATGAATTCAAATAAGATGGGTAAATTTATTAGAGATCTAAGAATTGAAAACAAAATGAATCAAGAAGATCTATCAGAAAAAATAATAATTGATAGAACTGTAATTAGTAAATGGGAAAGTGGTAAGTTAATACCTGATACTAGAAATTTGATAGCTCTTTCAGAAATATTTAATGTAAGTTTAGATGAACTAGTTTCAGGTGAACGTACTAATAATAAGAATGAAAACCAATTACATAAAAATTTCTTAGATTATTTAATAAATGAAAATACCAAATATAGAAGATTAAAATTATCAACCTTTATTTTATCACTCACAGTAATAATTATAGCTGTAATATTTTTAATTTATTACTTTTCATCAACTTATAATACAAATAAAGTTTATAAAGTAATTGGTGAATCAGAAAATTACCAAATTGCTGAAGGAATATTAGTTACATCAAGAGAAGATACATATTTAAAAATAGGATATATTAAGGATAAAAATAATTTAAATTCACTTGTTGATAATATAACAATTTATTATAAGGAATATAATGAAAATAATATTATTTATACAGGAGATCCAAATAAAATAATAATTGATTTTTCAGGTTATAATTCAGCCATAAATATAAAAAGTATAAAAGATATTGAAGACAATTTATATGTAAGAATAAATTCAGAAGATATAAAATTAAAATTCTATGAATATTTTAAAAATAATAGTTTAATTTTTGATGATAAAGATGATTTTATTTCTGAACAAGAAAATTTAAATAATTATAATATTCCAAAAAGAATAAAAGATGAATTTACTTTTTTATCTAATATGTATTACTTAAAATTGAACGATGAAATTGAGTTAAGCTATTATCCAATAAGTGATGTTTATTATGTATCAAATTTGTTATCAGATATTACTATAGAATATTATATTTCATCTACTCATATTAATTTTAGAAAAAATGATGAATACTATTTTTATATAGATAGTAATAAAAATATATCTTGTTATAAAGAAGATTGCAGTAATGAAATTAAAATTTATAATGAATATTTTGATACCTATATTAAGCCTTATATTGGGTAAAAAGTTAAATGTGCAAAATCTGCACTTTACTTTATTATCAAATAAAAATAAAATTTTAAGTGAAGGAGGTGCAAAATGAAAAAAGCGTTATTGATTACTTTTGGAGTACTATTTAGTTTATCATTAGTTAATGCAGAAACATATTATACTAATGATAAAAATGTTGAATTTAGTAAAGATGAATATGATTTTATATCTAATATGTACTATGAAGGATATCAAAATTATATGAATCAAAGTGATTTAGACAAAATAAGAGAACTAGATTTAGTAAACCAACCAATTGAAAAAGTATCTACACCTGACACAATGCCAATTCTAAATTCATATGAAAAAGGTAGATATTTCTATTTGGATAAAGCGTGTAATACTGAATGTTTAGTTGTATTAACAGCAAAATGGACAGGAACTCCAACAGTGGCTAGTTATGATGTTATAGGTGCTAGATTTGATGGAGTAACAACAACAAGTATTGGTGCAGCTGTTGTTACAGGAGATAATTTAGATGGAAACTATATAACACCTAAAAAATCTTCCAATGGTTTTGGATATTCTGTAAAAATAGCTAGTGTTAGAAATTTAATGGTTACTACATCATTTTATGCTAAAAAAACTGGTAGCGTATATGCAACTTATCAACATGCAATGAATACTATAACAGAAGCTAATAGTAAAAATTATACTTTTAGTCTTGGCGGCTTTGGTGGTGTATTCTTATTTGCAGGAAAAGCATTTGATACATATGATAGAGCAACTGGTTTAGATTTTAATTTAAATTCATAATAATAAAAAATAATTAGCGTTATTTAATAGTAACTATGTAGTATCTTTTACTATTTTATTAATTCTTAACTTATTTAGATTATTATTAAATAACGTTTTTATATTCGAAAAAAAGAGGGAGGAGATAAATTATGATTACTTTTATAATAATAGATAGAGATCCTAGTTATAGAAGTATTATTAAAGATATCGTTATTAAAAATATGATGTCTAATAAAATAAATTTTGAAATTTATGAATATGATAATACTGATAAGAAATTAGTAGAACATGTTAGCAAAGCAAATAATATAGTAATTTATATAATTGGTTTAAGTGAGTCAGTTGATGAAGATATTTTAATAGCGAAACATATAAGATATGAAGCTAATGATTGGATTAGTCCTATTATTGTTTTAACTTCAGAAAATACAAAATTAAATGTTTATAGTAAGAGATTACAAATATTAGACTCAATTATAAAAGATAATAATTTAGAAAAATTACATGAAAATATAAATACATGTATAAATATGTTAAATAGTAACTTTAATTATAAATATACTTATAAAAATATTGATTATTTAATAAATTACTCTAGTATAGATTATATTCAAAGAGATGGTAGAAGAATAAAAATAGTTACATCTAATAACGTATATTATCAAAATATATCTATAAAACAAGTAAAAGAAAAATTACCACCATATTTTATACCTTCTAGTAAAGGTACATTAATAAATAAGAATAATATAAGTTTTTTAGATTGGAATAATTTAATGGTTAAGTTTAAAGATGGTAAATGTGAATATATAATATCAAAAGCACATAAAAAAGATTTAGATGATTAGATTATGACAAAATATTAACTTTTTACGACAAAATGATAAAAATTGTCGAAATTTGATGTATTCTTTTCATTGTGCATAATAAAAATATGCATTATGATTTATTTAGGAAGGAAGGTGGTAAGGTTATGTGTAGAGGTCGCGTTAAGTGGTTCAATAATGAAAAAGGTTATGGATTTATTGAATATGAAGGCTTAGTAAATGAAGATGTATTTGTTCATTATTCAGCTATCGATCAAGAAGGCTATAAAACTTTAAAAGAAGGCGCATTAGTAGATTTCGTTTTAATTGAAACTGCTAAAGGTAATCAAGCAATTAACGTTAAAGAAGTAGAAATGTCTCTTGTTTAACTAAACTAAATACACATAATTGTGTATTTTTAATTTGTAAAGATAATGTTTAATATTTAAAAATTTATAGAATAAATATTGTATATATGATATTCTTGTATTAGGAGGGATGCTATTATGAAATATAACATTCGTGGTAACAAATTAGAAGTTACTGATGCAATTGATGATTACATTAGAAGTAAATTATCTAAAGTAGAAAAATACTTAGATGATAATGATGTAGTAGAGGCTAAAGTCTTAATTTCTGCTAAAGGAAAGGACCAAAAAGTAGAGGTTACTATTTGGAGTGGTAAATATAATATAAGAGCAGAAGTTACAAATGATGATTTATATTCAGCAATTGATTTAGTTGTTGATAAATTAGAAAGACAATTTAAAAAATATAAAGGTAAAATTTCTAGTAAAAGACAACCTCAAGAAGAGGTAATGCCTGAAATTGATGATTTATTTGAGGAAGAAGAACAAAAAATAGTTAGAAGAAAAGAAGTATTTTTAAAGCCTATTGATGAAGAAGAGGCTATAACTCAAATGGAACTTTTAGGTCATTCGTTCTTTGTATTTAAAAACGTTGATACAAATAAAATAAATGTTGTTTATAAAAGAAATGATGGCGATTATGGAGTTATCGAAGCAAATTAAGTAGAGAAATCTACTTTTTTATTTTAATTGAATATGTTTATAATATTTGTTAAAATATAAATATAATAAAAGAGGTTAAAAATGAATGATAAATTAAATTTATATAAAAAAATAAGTATAATTGTTTTAATAGTATTATATTTAATTTTTGCAAGTTATATATGTATATTTATATTAAAAGAAAATAAATTTGGAATAACTGAATTTGGTGATAAAAGTTATATAATTATTAAAAATAATGATATTGTTAATTATAAAAAAGGATCCCTCGTAATTGTAGAAAATAAAAATATTAGTGAGTTAAATAACAATGATGAAATATTTTATTATAATTCAAATGATAAAAATGAAATATATATAAGTAATGGAATAATAGAAAAAGTAAGTCTTGATACAGAACCACAATATGTAATTTTAAAAGATATAAAAGGTAATTGGAAAGATGAAGCTGTAATAGGTACACCAGTTAAAACTTATAATGGACTTGGATATATTTTAAATGTATTTACTAATGATTTTTGTTTCTTAGTATTAATAATAATTCCTATCCTTTCATTAATTTTATATGAAGTCTATAATATATTAAGATATTTTGGTATAAATCCTTTAAAAGAAAGCAAAAATTAATTGCTTTTTTTATTTAAAGATAAGAAAATTATGATATAATATTCCATAGGAGGAATTAGACATGGGAATATTTAAAAAGATATTTGATTATGAAACTAAAGAATTAAAAAAAATAGATAAATTAGTTGATGAAATAGAAGCCTTAGATGAAGAAATGCAAAAATTAAAAGATGTGGAAATTAAGGCTAAAACTGACGAATTTAAAACAAGATTAAGTAAAGGAGAAACTCTAGATGATATTTTAGTTGAAGCATTTGCTCTTGCAAGAGAAGCATGTTATAGAGCAATTGGAGAAAAACCATTTAGAGTACAATTAATTGGTGGTGTAGCAATACATCGTGGTAATGTTGCTGAAATGAAAACTGGTGAAGGAAAAACATTAACAACAGTATTACCTGCTTATTTAAATGCATTAAGTGGACTTGGAGTTCATGTAATAACTACTAATGAATATTTGTCTACTCGTAATGCTGAATGGATGGGACCAATCTATGATTTACTAGGAGTAAGTGTTGGAATTAATACAAGAGATAAAAGTCCAAAAGAGAAAAAAGAAGCATATGATGCTGATATTACATATACAACAAATAATGAAGTTGGATTTGACTACTTAAGAGATAACATGGTAGTTAAAAAAGAAAATAGAACTCAAAGAGGATTAAATTTTGCTATTATAGATGAAGTTGATTCAATTTTAATTGATGAAGCAAGAACACCATTAATTATATCTGGTGGTGTAGCAAAAAGTGCAAATGTATATAAAGAAGCAGATAGAGTAGCTAAAAGTTTAAAAATAGATGATTATGTAGTAGATGAAAAAACTAAGAGAGTAACTTTAACAGAAGAAGGAGTTAAACATGCAGAAAGTCTATTACATTTAGATAACTTATATGACATTTCAAATAGTGTAATGGTTCATAATTTAGATAAAGCACTTGTTGCAAATTATGGATTTAAAAGAGACGTAGATTATGTTGTTGAAAATGATAAAGTAATTATTGTTGATACATTTACTGGACGTTTAATGCAAGGTCGTCAATTTAGTGAAGGATTGCATCAAGCAATTGAAGCAAAAGAAAATGTTACAATAAATGAAGAAACTAAAACACTTGCAACAATTACTTTCCAAAATTTATTTAGAATGTATAATAAATTATCTGGTATGACAGGTACTGCAAAAACTGAAGAGGAAGAATTTAGAAATATTTATAATACATATGTTGTATGTATTCCAACAAATAAGCCAGTAATAAGAGATGATCAAGTAGATTTAATTTATCCATCATTAAATGGTAAATATAAAGCATTAGTAAAAACTGTTAAAGAAATTCATGCTAGTGGAAGACCAGTATTAGTTGGTGTTGCTTCAGTAGAAACAAGTGAATTAGTAAGTCAATTATTAACAAAAGCAGGAGTTAAACATGAATTATTAAATGCTAAAAATCATGAAAGAGAAGCTCATATTATAGAAGGTGCAGGTAAAAAAGGTGCTGTAACTATAGCAACAAATATGGCAGGTCGTGGTACTGATATTAAATTAGGAGAAGGTGTAAGAGAACTCGGTGGTCTATTTGTAATAGGTACAGAAAGACATGATTCAAGAAGAATTGATAATCAGTTAAGAGGTCGTTCAGGACGACAAGGAGATCCAGGTACAACAAGATTCTTTGTTTCAATGGAAGATGATTTAATGATAAAATTTGGATCTGAAAAGATGAAAAATATCATGGAATCAATGGGTATGCAAGAAGATCAAGCTATTTCTAATAAAATAATATCTAAAAATATAGAATCAGCTCAAAAGAAAGTAGAAGGATTCAACTTTGATAGAAGAAAAGCTTTATTAGATTATGATAATGTTATAAGTAAACAAAGAGAAATAATTTATGAAAGAAGAAATGAAATTCTTGATAAAGATAGTATTAGAGATAGAGTGTTAGAAACATTTAAAAATTTTGCAAAAAATCAAATTGAAATTCATTTACCACCAGAAGGATATTTAACTGATAATGATATAAATAATATAATTGAACAATTTAATGCTAATTTATTAAAAAGAAAAAAACTTACAACAAAGGATTTCAAAGATAAATCAAATGATGAAATTATAGATTATATTTATAATATTATTGTTGAAGATTACAATCAAAAATTAAAAGATGTTCCAGAAGAAATACAAAATGACTTTGAAAAAGCTATCTCTCTTAGAGTTATAGATAAAAATTGGATGAATCAATTAGATGCATTAGAAGCATTAAAAGAAGGGGTTGGACTTAGAGGATATGCTCAAAGTAATCCACTTCAAGTATATGCATTAGAAGGATTTCAAATGTTTGATAACATGATGGAAACTATAAGTGCAGAAATATCTAATTTCTTATTAAATGCAGAAGTAAGACAAAATATTGAAAGAGAAGAAGTAAAAAATATTAGAACAAATGATGGAAAGGTAGGAACAAAATCAACACCTAAAAGAGCTGAAAAGAAAATAGGTAGAAACGATCCATGTCCTTGTGGTTCGGGAAAAAAGTATAAAAATTGTTGTGGAAAGTAAGATAAATAAAGTAATTTAGAAGATTTTAATTAATAAAAAATTTAATCTAAATTAAATTTTGTCAACCAAAAAATCAAAAAAGTGATAAAAAATTACGTAAAATAAAGGATGTCGCGATATTATAAATGGTTGACATCTTTTAAATTTAAGGAGGTGTATAAATGGAGAACAAGGATGATTCTAATAATATAATAATTTATCAATCTGATGATGGAGAAACTAAAATTGATGTAAAATTGGAAAATGAAACTGTTTGGTTATCTCAACAACAAATGGCATTGCTTTTTAAAACTTCAAGAACAAATATTGTTGAACATATAAATAATATATATTTAGAGGGGGAATTAGATAAAAATTCAACATGTCAGAATTTCCGACAAGTTCGAAAAGAGGGAAATAGAGAGGTATCACGAGAAATTCCATTTTATAATT
>CANRCA010000005.1 GCA_947628985.1 uncultured Bacilli bacterium
AATCCATATCCATGCTATACAAATTATCAATATTATTTAATGCATGATGAAGATGAAAAAATGAATTATTTAGAACAAATTAAAGATATTTTAGGAAGCGAGATTGAGAATGTTAAGTGGTAATACTTTAGAAATTAATTTAAAAGGTATATCTCATAATGTAAAACAAATCATAGCAGACTATAGTGATTATAAATACTATATTGGTGTAGTTAAAGCTAATGCTTATGGTTGTGGATATGAAAAAGTAATTAAAACTATGGAATCTTCTGGTATTAATTTCTTTGCAGTTTCTAATATAGATGAAGCATTAAAGGTAAGAAAATATACTAGAAAAGGAATATTAATATTAACACCTGTTTTTCCTGAAGATATAAATAAATGTATAAGAAATAATATATCTATTACTATTGATGATATAAACTATTTAAGAGCTATTAAAAATACTCATAGATTAAAAATACATATTAAATTAAATACTGGTATGAATAGATTTGGTAGTAGTAATTTTAAAGAAATTAATGAAATGATTAATTATTCTAAAAAACATGGTATTAAAATAGAAGGTATTTATACTCATATATATTATGCATCTAATAAAAAAATAGTTGATAATCAAATAGATGCATTTAATTATATTTTTGATAAATTAAATTATGAATTTCCAATGGTACATATTATGAATAGTGAATCATTACTATATTATGATAAGTTTAAATATACTAATGGTATTAGAATAGGAGATTTATTATATGGACTTACTTTAGATGAAAGATTTGAATCAGTTATTAGTTTAAAAAGTCATATAATAAAAGTAAGAAAACTTAAAAAAGGAGATACTGTTGGTTATGATGGAGCATATACATCAGTAAAAGATGATGAATTAATTGGAATAATACCAATTGGATATGCAAATGGATTATTAAAACCTAATAAAGGAAGATATGTATATATAAATGATAAAAAATATAAAATAATTGGTAATATTTGTATGTGTAATACATTTATAAAAATAGATGAAAATGTTAAATTATATGATACAGTTTATGTAATTAAAGATTCAAAAGATGTAATGAGAATTAATGAATATATAAATGATACATATACAGAGTCACCTAGTGAAATTACTTGTTTAATAAATGATAATATTAAAAAAGAATATATTTAAATATAAAAAAAATCAATCAATTCATATTGACTGATTTTTTTTGTTTAATTTTTATTATTGAACTGTAACAGTTTGATTAAATGTTCTAGAGATATATACACCACCATAATAGAATGATACGCTATATGTAACATCGTAAATACCAGCTTCTTGAGTTATTTGATTAGGTGTAATACTTTGAGAAGTATTTCTATTTGTTACACTTGTTGTTATTACTGATAAGTTAGCTATTAAATTTTTAATATCAGTTCCATTATATGTTATTGTGTTAATAGCACTTGATGATAATTCTGTATAAGTATCTCCTGTTTTTAATACTTGATTTAAACCATTCATTGTAACATCTACATCTGATTCATAAATAGTACCACCACCAGAACTAGATGAGAATGATACTTTATAACCATCAGATGCATTATTTGTAAATATTGAATACATACTCTTAATAATAGCTCCATCATAATATCCTGGATAATTATTTAAGTTAATTGTATAACTTGTATCTCTTGTATATCCTACATATGTAGAAGATTCACCTTGAGTTAAATAAATAGCATATCCAAAATCTCCAATTTTAGAAGAATTATAACTTAATCTTTTATTTAGATAATCATCTGCCCATATTGTATATCCATTATTAAAGTATTCAGTTAAATAATCTCTATCAATCGCACTAGGTGTACCTGGAGAATTCCAATATAATGATACATAATTACCAGAATTACTAAATTGTACATTTACAGGATCTGATAATTTACTAAATCTAGATGATACTTCAGTGGGAGCAGTATTACCTGGGAACATAAATGTTCCTCTTAAATTACTTGGTGTAAACTCACTTGCAAGTTGTGGTGGGATAGTTTCAAGTTCTATTTCAGCAGTTGTTATACCACCAGGGTTTTTAAATTTAGAATTCTTTTCATATATTTTATTTACAATAGCAGCTTGTATTTTTAATCTTTCTGTACTTGCATGACCATTTAATAAATAATGTTTCTTTTTAACAGTTTCTTTTGTAAGTCCTTCTTTATATCCATACCATATAGCAATAGCATAATCAGGACTATAACTACTTGTCCATGCATCTGGAATAACTGAACTAGTTAAACCAAATTGTTTTAAATAATCAGTATCATAAGAAGTAGTACCTGTCTTAGTAGCAACTTGTGTACCTGATACTTTTACTCTTGAAGATGTAGCAGTAGTTAAAATACTTGTAATAATATATGCTGTTTGTGGTTTCATAACTTTTTCTGATTTAATATCTTTTTTAACTTCTTCTCCTGTATCACGATAAGTAATTTTTGTATAAGTATGAGGTGTATGATAAGTTCCACCATTACCAAATGCAGCATAAGCAGCAGCAAGACTTACTGGAGAAACACCATTAAATGCTCCGATAGAATATGAATCTACTAATTGTGTAGTACCTAAATCAATACCTAATTTAGTAGCAAATTCAACTTTTTGATCATTAGTAGTTAATCTAAATGCTTGTAAAGCACATGTATTAATTGAATTCTTTAAACAATCTCTCATAGTCATAAATCCTTTATATGAACTATTAAAGTTTCTCATAAATCCAGTACCATAAGGAGTTTTTTCATCTATAAATGGTCCATATGTACTTAAGTTTTCATATTCAATCGCAGGTCCATAATCAAGAATTGGTTTAATTGTTGAACCTGGCATTCTAAGTGTTTGATCATGGAATGTTGCAACATTTAAGCCTCTTGCTTTAGATTTATCTCTTCCAGCACCAACAGCAAGTATAGCACCAGTTTTATTATCTACAACACCAACACCAACTTCAATCGCGCTATCTTTAAATTTATAAGTTTTATAGAAATTATTAATTACATCTTGTTTACTTCTAACCATAGTAGTTTGAATATCCATAGATACATCATATGGGTTATTACCTGTATCGTCTTCTATTTCATCTACTAAAGTATCAATAAATCCTTGATATTCATTAGTAGAAGTGGATGCTTCAGTTAAGAAATCTTTTATTTCAACAGATGTAGCTGCTTTATATTCAGTATCTGTTATATAACCATGTCTTTTCATTAAATATAATACAGTATTTTTCCTGTCATTAGCATCATTTGGATTTACATATGGATTATATCCATTAGGAGATTGAAACATACCAGCTATTTGTGCAGCTTCAACTAAATTTAAATCTCCTACATCTTTACCAAAATAATATTGACTAGCTTGTTGAACTCCATAAATATTACCACCTAAACATGGAGTATTTACATAATATTCAATTAATTCTTCTTTAGTAAAATTCTTTTCTAATTTAAATACTGCTAAATAAATATCAGTAAACTTTCTTATAATACCAGCAAGTCCTTCAGTTAATTTATAATCAGTAAATGCTAGTTTTGAAAGTTGCATTGTTAGGGTAGAAGCACCACCTCCACCACGACCTAGTACTTGTTGAATAGATGCTTTTAAAAATCTAGGAGCATCAAATCCATTATGTTGGAAGAATCTTGAATCTTCTGTTGCTATTATCGCATCAACTAAAACTTCTGGTAATTCTTCATATTTTACTTTTTGTCTTTGCTCAGTTCCAAGAGTTGCAAATAATTCACCATCAGCATCAAATATTCTAGTAGCTTCTTTTTCAAACAAATTATCTACATTAAATTCAGGTGCACTTTTAACAATATAGAAACAAAAAGCAATACCACATAAAAAACATAATAATGCCATTATAACTATAAATACCATGAACCAATACCAAAATCTAAATCTTTTTGGTTTTTTCTCTTTATGAACTTTTTCTTTTTTTACTTTTTCTTTTTTAACTTTAACCTTTTTTACTTTCTCTTTTTTCTCTTTTTTCTCTTTTTTCATACTTACTCCTTAAAATATGCTTCATCAACTGCATCTAAATATTTAAGCCTTGGTAAATAGCTTTCACTAATTTTATAACCTTTCTTTTCTAAATATTCAAATTTTATAGATTTCCTTGTATTATTATCAACAAAATCAATAATGTCTTCTCCTTTTAATAAATAGAAATTATTATTCATATAAATTATTAAGAAAACTATACCTTTTTGTTTAATAACTTTTCTCATGTGTTCTAATTGATGAGCTTTTATATTTTCTAATGGGAAAGATGTCTTACTATGACATTCTTTAGCATCAAATTCAATATATTTTTCTTTATATATTCCATTATAATCTAAGGTAGATATATTTGAATAAACAGCTTTATCTATTAAATGTGAATAATTATTTGGATATGTTACATTTAATACTTTAATAGGAGTTGGTTTCTTATATATTAATGATCTATCTATTCCATTATAATATGTATTTGATTCATTAATGATATTTTCAAGAAACATACCTCTATTTTTATAAGAAGTGTTTTTCATTAAATATCACCTTTTATAATTATACTATATTTCTAAATATATTTCCATTAATACATTAATTTTATTGTAAAGTAGTTTTAATTTTTATTTTTTTATGTTAATATAAATACAGAATTGAGGTTTTTATATGAAAAAAGTATTTATAATATATTTATTAATATTAGTAAATATATTTACAATTAATGTAATATATGCAGCGGATGCTTGTTCTTCTATTAATTTTGATGAATTAAAGTGTGAAATTAAATTAGGACCACTTGCTAATTTGGGTTTAAGTAAGAAAAAAACATGTCAAGATACTAAAGTTATACCTAAAAAGTCTTATGTAGATCAAACTGGTAGTATACATGGAGTATGTTATTTTGAAGGTGATTCAAATGCATATTTTTATGGAGTTTATAAGAGTAATGCAAAAAATACTAAATGTAATTTAATATATGAAGCATATTTTCCAGTACATAGAAATGCAAGTAAGTTAATTGAAGGAGACGATGAAATACATATTTTATTAGATGGTACAGAGGCTACAGCATCAACTGGTTGTGCTAATTATTTTTATGTTCAAAATCAAGGAAAATCTAATGAATCTTACGTATTTTCATATGAAGATACAAAAAAATATGAATGGTTTGATCAAAGTGGAATAGGTGAAACTTCTTATGATCAAAGTGATGTAGATGGAATAGAAAATTGTGTTTTAAATAAAATTTCTCTTCCAAATTGTAATAATTTAAATGATTATGTGTCTGATGCTATAAAAAGTTGTATCGAATCTTCTAAGCCAGGATTTTCTGGTGAAAAATTTGATCAATTAGCATTAGATGTAAATAAAGAATTAGTAAAAGATAAGAAAATAGAAAGTGTAAGTTTATTTTGTCAATTTAAAAATAAATGTAATGTAAGTAATGAAAAAACATTTTTATCAGAATTTACAAAATGGAGAACTGATTTAGAAAAAAATACTGGGTCTAATAATTATTATGGTTATTCTATACTTCAAAACTATTTTACTGATCCAAATATAGCATCTTGTATTAGTGGTACTTATAATAATGAATCAGAAAAAAAGGAATTGGAAAATAAAGTAGATGAATTAGAGAATGTTGCTAGTGAAACTATTGATAAAACAGTAGATGAAACAAAGAAAGAAATAGAAAATTATAAAGATTCTGATTCAACTTTACCAGTTATTCCACCATTAGATATAGATGATAATGTAGGAACTTGTAGTGAAATATTAGGGCCAAGTTTAACAAAATTAGTAAAAGCTGCAGTAAGGATATTACAAATAGGTGGAGTAATTGCTACAATAGTTAATGCTATGATATCATTAATTCCAGCAATTACATCAAAAGATCAAGAAGGACTTAAAAAAGCAGTAAGAAAATGTATATATATGGCAATAGTTTTAGTATTACTATTATTACTTGGAACAATAATTAAATTAATAGGAATGGTATTTGGATTTGATACATCTTGCTTTATTTAATTAATATAAATAAAATTTAACTCGTTTTTACGAGTTTTTTGATGCTAAAAAATAATAGTTGACATATAATATAAAATGAGTATAATTATTAGTTAGCAACCTAACTAAAGAGGTGAAAAATAAAGTGAAATCTATAGGTTTAGAAATTAAAAAAATAGATAATTTAATATTTAGAAAATTAATTTCTTTTCAAAAAGAAACTTTAAATATTTCTTTATCTCCTGCACAAATAATAATTATAAAATATTTAGATGAAAATAGTGATAAGGAAATATATCAAAGTGATATACAAAAACATTTTCCTATGAGAAAATCTACATTATCTGGTGTACTTGATACTATGGAGAAAAATGATTTAATTAAAAGAATTGATTCTTCTAAAGATGCAAGAAGTAAAAAAGTTATATTAACTAATAAATCTTTAGAAATAAATAATAAAATTAAAAATAATTTTAATAAATTTGAAAAATTAATATCAAAAGATATAGATAATGATGATTTAAAAATATTTTATAAAGTGTTAAATCAAATAGAAAATAATTTAAGAAAAGAGGATGAATAAATGATAAAATTAATTAAAAATTTTAATAAAAAACAAGTATTATATATTTTTATTGCATTTCTTTTAATCGCAGTACAAGTTTATTTTGAATTAAAAATACCAGATTATATGAGTAAAATAACTTCTTTAGTACAAACTGGTGGACTTGTAAAAGATGTATTAATTCAAGGTTTTTATATGCTTGGATGTGCTCTTGTAAGTTTAGCTTCAACTGTAATAGTTGGTTACATTTTAGCAAATACATGCTCATTATTTTCAAAAAATTTAAGAAGTAAACTTTATAAAAAAGTAGAATCTTTTAGTATGTCAGAAATAAAGAGTTTTTCAACTAGTAGTTTAATTACAAGAACTACTAATGATATTACTAATGTTGAAATGTTTTTAACTATGGGACTTCAAACTATGATAAAAGCACCACTTACCGCTATTTGGGCTATTCTTAAAATATTAGGTAAAAGTTATACTTGGACTATGATTACTGGAGGATGTGTAGTAGTATTACTTGTAACAGTAATTAGTGTAATGCTAACAGTTATACCAAGATTTAAAATAGTACAAAAGTTAATAGATAGAGTAAATGAACTTACTCGTGAAAACTTAAAAGGTTTAAGAGTAGTTCGTGCTTTTAACGCAGAAGATTACCAAAAAGATAAATTTGAGAGTGTTAATGATAATCTTACTAAAACACAAGTATTTAATCAAAAAATTATGGGTTTAATTTCTCCAATGATGTATTTAGTTATGAATGGAGTTGCTCTTGCTATTTATTTTGCTGGTGCTTATTTAATTAAAGATGCCACTCTTAGTTTAAAAATAGACTTATTTAGTAATATGGTTATATTTAGTTCATATGCAACACAAGTTATTATGTCATTCTTAATGCTTGCTATGATATTTATAATGTTACCACGTGCTCAAATATCAGCTGTTCGTATTAATGAAGTATTAGAAACAGAAAATTCTATTAAAGAAGGAAATGTTACTACATCTAAAACAAAAGGTGAAGTTGAATTTAAAAATGTTAGCTTTAAATATCCAGATGCTAAAGAACATATGTTAGAAAATATATCATTTAAAGCAAATAAAGGAGAAACAATAGCAATAATTGGTTCTACTGGTAGTGGTAAATCAACATTAATAAATTTAATTACTAGATTTTATGATGTAACAGAAGGTGAAGTACTAATTGATGGAATAAATATCAAAAATTATAAATTAAATTCTTTATATGATAAGATTGGTTATATTCCTCAAAAAGCAGTATTATTTTCTGGAACAATTAGTGATAATATAGCATTTGGTGAAAAAAGTAATTATAAAGTAACTGATAAAAAAATAAAAGAAGCAGTAGAAGTAGCACAAGCAAAAGAATTTGTAGAAAATAAAGAAGATAAATATTTAAGTAATGTAGCACAAGGTGGATCTAATTTAAGTGGAGGACAAAAACAAAGACTTGCAATCGCAAGAGCTATCGCAAGAGATCCAGAAATATATATTTTTGATGATTCTTTTAGTGCACTTGACTATAAAACAGATTACACATTAAGAAAAGAATTAAAAAAATATACAAAAGATTCTACTTGTTTTATCGTAGCACAAAGAATAGGTACTATTAAAAACGCAGATAAAATTATTGTTTTAGATAATGGAAAATGTGTAGGAATTGGTACACATAAAGAATTATTAAAAAAATGCAAAGTTTATAAAGAAATTGCTACATCTCAATTATCAGAGGAGGAATTATTAAATGACAGAGCGTAAAAATTTAAATAAAAATCTTCGTGGAAGAAATAGAGTACCTGAAAAACCAAAAAATATAAAAAAAGCAGTAGTTAAATTATTAAAATATATAAAACCATATAGAATACTTATTATATTTGCAATTATTCTTGCATCTTTAAGTAGTATTCTTTCAATAATTGGACCTGATAAATTAAGTAATCTTACAGATGAAATATCAAAAGGTATAGAAATAAATCAAAATAATTTAACTTTAGTAATGAATAGTATACAAAATGATATTAAAAATAATATTATTTTAACAGATGATAAAATTAATTCATTAAGTGATGAAAATAAAGTAATTTATAATGAATTTATATCTAATATAAATAAAGATAATATAATAAATGAAGTATTATTATTAAATGATGATATTAAAATATTATTTTTAAATGATTCTATTATTGATAATGTAAAAGTATCTAAAAAAGATAAATTAATTTTATTAAATTCAATTAGTAAAATGAATGAAAATGATATAAATGATTTATATAAAAATATAGAAAGTTTAGATAAAGATGTATATAATTTATTAGTAAATAAAATGGATATGAAAGCAATAAAAAGTATATCTCTTACTTTATTAATTATGTATTTATTAAGTGCTTTATTTAATTATACACAAAACTATTTAATGGTTATTACATCTAATAATTTTGCTAAAAGTTTAAGAAGTAAAATAATAGTTAAAATAAATAAACTTGCATTAAAATATTTTGATAAAAATAGTTTTGGAGATATATTATCAAGAATAACAAATGATGTTGATACTATAAATATGTCTCTTCATAATAGTTTAGGTTCACTTGTGTCATCTCTATCTTTATTTATAGGTTCTATTATAATGATGTTAAAAACTAATGTAATAATGGCTATTAGTGGTATGTTATCTTCTTTAATAGGTTTTATATTTATATCAATAATTATTAAAAAATCACAAAAATATTTTATTAAAAGACAAGTAGAACTTGGTAAATTAAATGGACATATTGAAGAAATATATTCTTCACATAATGTAGTAAAATCATATAATGCAGGAGAGTTTGAATCTAAAAAGTTTGAAAAATTTAATGATAGTGTTTATAACTGTAATAGAAAAAGTCAATTCTTATCAGGACTAATGCAACCTATGATGGGATTTATTGGTAACTTTGGTTATGTTGTTGTTTGTATAGTAGGTGCTATATTAGTATTACATAATAAAATTACATTTGGTGTAATAGTTGCATTTATTATGTATGTAAGATTATTTACAGGACCTTTATCACAAATTGCACAAAGTATTACTAATTTACAATCAGCAACTGCAGCTAGTGAAAGAGTATTTGAATTTATTGAAGAGGAAGAAATGCCTTCAGAAGAAAATATTACTCAAAAATTATTAAGAAAAGATGTAAAAGGTAATATTGAATTTGAACATGTTAAATTTGGTTATGATGAAGATAAAGTTATTATTAAAGACTTTAATTGTAAAGTAAAACCAGGTCAAAAAATAGCAATAGTAGGACCAACAGGAGCAGGTAAAACTACTTTAGTAAATCTTTTAATGAAATTTTATGATATAAATAGTGGAGATATTAAAATAGATGGTGTTTCTATAAAAAATTTAACTCGTGATAATATTCATCAATTATTTATAATGGTTTTACAAGATACATGGTTATTTAATGGAACTATAAAAGATAATATTAAATTTAATAAATCAAAAGTAACTGATGAAGAAATATGGAATGCTTTAAAAACAGTTGGTATTGAACATTTTGTAAAAACTCTTCCTAAAACATTAGATTATAGAATAGAAGATAATGAATCAATATCAGCAGGACAAAAACAATTATTAACAATTGCAAGAGGTATGATTGAAAATGCACCATTCTTAATATTAGATGAAGCCACTTCTTCAGTAGATACTAGAACTGAAGAATTAGTACAAAAAGCAATGGATAAATTAACAGAAGGAAGAACTTCATTTATAATCGCACATAGATTATCTACTATTAAAAATGCAGATTTAATATTAGTAATGAAAGATGGAAATATAATAGAACAAGGTAATCATCAAGAATTACTTAAAAAGAATGGATTTTATGCAGAACTTTATAATTCTCAATTTCAAAATTAATTGACTAAAATTTATAATTAAAATATAATATTTTTTGAAAAGAGGGTATTATGAGAATAATTAGTAATAATGAATGCTATGTTCAAAAAAGTGATTTAGAATATATAGTAGAAAATGAAAAAAATATTCCAAATGAAATATATAATGATTTAAGTAGATTTCAAAATGATAAAGAATATTTAAAAATTGATAATCAAAAAAGTTTAGAATGTGTTTTAAATACTAATATAATAGATTTTTCTTTAATTAGTAATTATGATGTTTCAAAGTTAGAAAAAGAAATAATAAAATTAAAACTTTTAATATTAGATGAATTTGATAGTGATATGTCTTATGAAGAAGAGGAAGATATAAACAAAATAATTCAAGAAAGAAAAAATAGAGAATATATACTTAAACAATTAAAAGAAATGATTGAATATAAAAGCCTACAATCAAAAATAAATTATCCTAATATTCCAAATCCTAATTATGAAAGTATTACTAATGATAATATGTGTGCATCTAGAAGTATTAATCCAAATGAAATAGTTGTATATAATTTAGATGGAAGTAGAGTAGTAGATGAAGATAATAAAGAATTTATAGAAATTTCATATAAATTATTATTACATGATGAACTTGATAGTAAAAAAATTCTAGAACTTACAACATATAATGATGGAAAATATTTAGTTGTTAAAAACAATTTAGAAAAAGTATTAAAAAAAGTTAAGTAATTAGCTTTTTTTAATTATAAAATTGTTTTTTTAAAAATTTAAAGTTATAATATGTACTTAAAAGGAGAGATGCTATGAATTTAAATATAATAGAGTTAATGAATTATGATTTTGGTAAATTTATAAAATTAGTAGAATTAGGAATTATTGATGAAGAAAAAGCTTGTAAGTCTGTTATTCAAAGTAATACTCCTGTCTATATTTATGAGTTTGCAAGAAGTATAAAATCTTCAAATATAGAAAAACTAGAAGATGCGATAATTCAAACTAAAAGTGTAGAATTTATTTTTGAATTTGCTAAAAATATTAAAAGATCAAATAAGGAAAAATTAGAAGATGCGATAATTCAATTAGAAAATATAAAATATATTTATTGGTTTGCTTATGGTATAAAAGGCGTTAATGTAGAAAAACTAGAAAATGCAATTATTCAATCTGAAAATGCAGAGTATATTTATAAATTTGCAAGTGATGAATTTATAAAAGTTAAAAATATAGAAAAATTAGAAGAAGCAATTATTAAAACAAAAGATGCAAAATATATTTATGAGTTTGCAAGTGATGTAGAAAATTCAAATAAAGAAAAGTTAGAGGATATAATAATTCAATTAGGAAATACAAAGTATATTTATTGGTTTGCTTATGGTGTAAAAGGTGTTAATGTAGAAAAACTAGAAAATGCAATTATTCAATCTGGAAATGCAGAATATATTTATAAATTTGCAAGTGATATAAAAAATTCAAATAAAGAAAAGTTAGAAAAAGCAATAATTCAAACAGGAAATGCAGAGTATATTTATAAATTTGCAAGAGATATAGAAAATGTAAATATAAAAGAATTAGAAGATGCAATAATTCAAAGTGGAGATGCAGAATATATTTATGCTTTTGCTAAGTTTATAAAAGAAACTAACATAAAAGAACTAGAAAAAGCGATAATCCAAACAGGAGATGCAGAATATATTTATAATTTTGCAAATTTTCTAAGAAATGAAAGATATATAAAAGTATCAGAAATAGAAAAATTAGAAGAAGCTATAATTAAAAGTAAAAATGCAGAATATATTTATTATTTTGCAAGAGATATAGTAGGGGATAATATAGAGGAATTAGAAGATGCATTAATTTGCACTAAAGATGCTAGATATATTCAATTATTTGCTCTTAATATAGATGGTGCAAATATAGAAAAACTAGAAAATGCAATTATTCAAACTGGGGATCTTTTTTATATTGATTCTTTTGCTTCTATTATAAAAGGGTCAAATATAGAAAAATTAGAAGACACAATAATTAAAAGTGGAAATGCAAAATATATTTATAATTTTGCAAAATATATAAAAGGTGCTAATATTAAAAAATTAAAAGCTGCAATCAATAAAACTAAAAATGATGAATTTATACTTCTTTTTGATGAAGAATTAAAAAGAATAAATAAGGAAAATTTATCAAATTTAATGATGCTTTTAGAAAATAAACAATATCGAGAAATATTAGAAAATAGTGAAATATATTCACAATTATTTAATGATGATACAGAAGAAGAAAAACATTCAGAAAAAATTTTAAAAATCAAATAAATTTAGTTTGTAATATTTTAATTTAATTTTTAATGTTATACTTATATTGGAGACAAAAATTATGTTAATAGAAAAAATAAAAAATGAATTGATAGAACAAAAAAAATCTAATTTTAAAGGTAACATTTATCATTATTTTCAAGTTAATTTTGCATATAATTCTAATAAAATTGAAGGTAGTCATTTAACAGAAGATGAAACAGAAGAAATATTTGAAACAAATTCATTTATACCAAAAAGTGATGATGCGATTAAACTTGATGATTTAATTGAAATGAAAAATCATTTTCGTCTTTTTGATTATTGTTTAGATATTATTGATTTAGAATTATCAAAAGATATAATGATTAAAATGAATAAGATATTAAAAAGAAATACTACTGATGAAGATAATCCTCGTTATAATGTAGGAGGATTTAAAGTAGTTCCTAATAAAATTGGACTTATTAATGTAATAGATACAACACACCCAAGTGAAGTAGAAAAAGATTTAGATGATTTATTAAAAGAATATAAAAAAATAAAAAATGTAACAATTGAAGATATAATTGATTTTCATTATCGATTTGAATGTATTCATCCTTTTGGTGATGGTAATGGTAGAGTAGGAAGAATGATTATGTTTAAAGAATGTTTAAAAAATAATATAATGCCATTTATTGTACTAGATAGTGATAAACCTTATTATATGAGAGGACTTAAAAATTATAAAGAAGATAAAATGTTTTTAATAGATACTATTAAACATGAACAAGATATATATGAAAATATTGCAAAAGAAATGTTAGATTTTAACTTAAAAGATAAATAATAAATATTAAAATATAAGAATATTTATTATTTTTTTATATGCCTTAATTTAAATTTTATTGAAAAATAATAAAAAAAGTACTATTATATTAAGCACTTCAAGAAAAACTTACAATGTAAAATTAGGGGATTATAAAATATGATTAATGATAATATTCAAGATAATGAAAAAAAAGAATTAGAAAAACAAAAACTATTAATTCAAATGAAAAACGAAATTGAAAGTTTAGAGAGACAAATAAAATATTCAAGATTATCAAATTTAAAAATTAATTCAATAAAGAATTTAAAATTAACTGCTAGAATATTACAACTTGTTACGCCTTATGCTTTAACTGCTGGAATACTTGCAGGAGTGTTTTCTATAGCAGGTATTACTCCATTTCGTCGTGATAAAAAAGAAGTATATTCAAATGTTATGATGGAATTTGATAATTTAGGTAATATTAGATATGAACAACAATATAATGATTTTAATAAAATAAATGTTTTTAAATTTTATTCTAAATGGGAATCACAAGAAGGTGACTTTTATACAAGAATAGTAAAAACTTATAATGTTGAAGAAAAAACTTATGAAGAATTAGTAGAACTAATTAATAAAGAAAATTTATCATTAGAAGATATTTTAGGTGAACCTATTTCAATCATTAAAGAAACTAAAAATAATTTAACAGAAGAAGAAATAAATAAAAAAGCATTTATGCAAGCAACAATTTATAGGAAAGATATAAATGATTATATTATAAAAGAAGAAACTATTAATGAAAACATTTTGTTAACTATATTTTATTTATTAGCAAATGTTCCTTTAGGAGCAGTACTAGCATTTATTAGATCACAACTTTCTTCTTTTGATTTTGGTGAATGTGTTGAAAGAATAAATGATGAATATGAATCAGTTGATACTCAAGAATTAAGACTTAAATTAGAAATTAGACGTGATAATTATAATAGGATGGTTGACTAAAATGAATAATACAAAAAATAATCCTTTGTTTCAATATATTAAACCAAAAAATAATGATATGTTTTCTTTAATGAAGGGTAGTGATTTACAAGAATTAATATATTATATAGAAAATTATTATTTAGAATTAAGAAATTCTCTTGGATTTGATAAAAATATTACTTTTGGATTAGAGTTAGAATTTGAAAATGCAATGAGAAATTGTATTGAAGAAGAATTAGATAAAAATTCACTAAATAGTTCTTGGGTAGTAAAAAGAGATAGTTCTTTATCTTTTGGTGCAGAAATTAATTCACCTGTTTTAACTGATAGTACTAATAATTGGAATAATTTAAAACAAGTATGTTCTATTGTTAGTCAATATGCGTCTATTGGAGCACATTCTGGTGGTCATATTCATATTGGTACTCAAGTTTTAGGCAATAATACTGAATCTTGGTTGAACTTTATTAAAATATGGTCAGTTTATGAAAATATAATTTATAGATTTGTTTATGGTGAATTTTTAACTGCAAGATCAACTATGGTAGAATATGCTAAACCAATGACTAAAGTTTTTTGGAAAGATTATCAAAAATTAAAAAAATCATCATCTTTAGAATTACAGGAAATTCTAAAAAAAATATCTCATAAAAGATATCAAGCAGTAAATTTTAATAATGTAAATAATTTTAATAAAATAGAAGAAGGTAATACAATAGAATTTAGATGTCCTAATGGAACATTAGATTCAACAATTTGGCAAAACAATGTAAATATGTTTGTTAATCTATTACTTTATTCAAAAAGTTCAAAATATAATGATGATATAGTTGAAAAAAGAAGAAAAGAAAATAAAGATAAATATTCTAAATTAAGTTTATATAATGAAATATATTTACAACAAGCATTAGAATTTTGTGATATGATTTTTAAAAATAATTTTGATAAAGTATATTTTTTAAGACAATATTTTAAATCATTTGAAATTGGTACAAATGATTTATCTAAACCAAAAGAATTTACTAAAAAATTAAGTATATAAGAATTATTGAAAAATAAATTCTTAATACTTTTTTTATTATGAAGTTAACTACTTAAAAGATATTCTAATTTCATTGACAATACAGTTTAAATTGTGTTAAAATAAGCATGCTTTAAGAAAAAGACATGCTTATTGATTTAATATTCTAGTGCTTTAAATAATATATTTTAAAGTGAATATTAATTTAAAGATAAGCAGAAGAATTAACGAAAGGAGAGAAGAAATATGGCAGTAATTGCAAAAAGTTATTTATTAGAAGCAGGTGTACATTTTGGACACCAAGCTAAAAGATGGAATCCTAAAATGAAGGAATACATTTTTACTACTAGAGATGATATACATATCATTGATTTACAAAAAACTGTTGAAAAAATAGAAGAAGCTTACGCTGAACTTCTTAAAGCATGTGAAAACGGTGGTAAGGTTCTATTTGTTGGTACTAAAAAACAAGCTAAAGAAGCTAGTATTGAAGAAGCAACAAGATGTAATAGTTTTTATGTAACAGAAAGATGGTTAGGAGGTACTCTTACTAATTTTAGAACAATTAGAAATAGAGTAAAAAGATTAATTCAAATTGAAGAAATGGAAAAGAGTGGAAAATTTGAATTATTACCTAAAAAAGAAGTTATTAAAATTCAAAAAGAATATGAAAAATTAAATAAACTACTTTCTGGAATTAGAAATATGGAAACATTACCTAAAGCTATAATAGTAGTAGATCCTAGAGTAGAAATTAATGCTATTCGTGAAGCACGTAGATTACATATTCCAGTATTTGGAATCGTTGATACAAACTGTGATCCAGATGATGTTGATTATGCAATTCCAGCAAATGATGACGCTGTTAGAAGTGTAAAGGTTGTTTTAGGTGTTTTAGCTAATGCTGTATGTGAGGCTAATGGGTTAGAACTTGTTGATTATGTTACAGAAGATGAAAGCGTTAAACCTGCTAAAGAAATCAAAGTTGAAACTAAAGTAGTAGATTTTGATGAAGAAGAGGAAAAACCTAAAAAAGTTAAAAAAGAAGAAACAGAAGAAACAGTTTCTAAAGAAGAAAAAGTAGATTATAGTAAAATGACTGTTAGTGAACTTAAAAAACTTGCTAAAGAAAAAGGAATTAGCGGTTATTCAACTATGAAAAAAGATGAATTAATTTCATCATTAAATTAGGAGGAAGTTATGGAAATTAGTGCAAGTATGGTAAAAGATTTAAGAGAAAGAACTGGCGCTGGAATGATGGATTGTAAAAAAGCCTTAGTTGAAAGTAATGGAGACATGGATAAAGCAATCGATTATTTAAGAGAAAAAGGTATTTCTAAAGCTGCTAAAAAAGCTGAAAGAATCGCAGCTGAAGGTCTTGCAAATATTTATATTAATGGAAATGATGCCGCTATTTTAGAATTAAATTCTGAAACTGATTTTGTAGCTAAAAATGCTGAATTCAAAGAATTATTAGATAAAATAGGAAATGCTATTTTAAATAATGATCCTAAAAATATGGAAGAAGCATTAAAATTAGAATGTGGTAGTGATACAGTTAATGATTTAATAGTAAATGCTACTGCAAAAATAGGAGAAAAAATTAGTTTAAGAAGATTTGAAAAAGTTAGCAAATCAAATGATGAAGTTTTTGGTTCTTACTTACATATGGGTGGTAAAATAGCATCTTTAACAGTAGTAAGTGGAGATAATGAAGAAATAGCAAAAGATGTTGCTATGCAAGCAGCAGCTATGAGACCATTATATGCTAAAATTGAAGATGTTCCAGAAGAAGATTTAGAACATGAAAAATCAGTAATTAGAGAACAAGTAATAAATGAAGGTAAAAAACCTGAATTTGCTGATAAAATTATAGAAGGAAGAATTAGAAAATTCTATGAAGAAACAGTTTTAGAAGAACAAGCATTCATTAAAGATTCTAGTATTAATATAAAAACATATTTAGAAAATAACAAATCTAATTTAGTAAAACTTGTAAAATTTGAAGTAGGCGAAGGTATGGAAAAGAGAAATGAAAACTTTGCTGAAGAAGTTATGAGTCAAATAAAATAAAAGCATTAGTTTGCTTTTATTTTATTTTTATGTTATAATAACCAACTTGTAAAGGAGGAAATTATGAATACTAATGAACAAGAAGTTTTAAAACAAATGGTAAACATTTATACTCCTAATGGTTATGACTGGATGGATACACCAATTACTAAAAATAATCCTTTAACATATCATCATATTATTGGTAGAAAAGTAGGGAATACTTCTGTTAGTAATGGTGCATTATTAACAAAAAGTAGTCATCGAAGATTAAATATGTTAAAAACTAAAGATAATGATTTATACGAAGAATGGCAATGGTTATTCTATGCTATTAACGTATCTATGACTCATCCATTACTTCCATATAAAGAAATGATGGAAGAGTTAAAAATGCAAACAGAAGAAGTACTTTATAAAAAAGATAATGAAAAGAAATTAACTTATAAAAAAAATATATAAAAATTTGCCTTTTTTCTCGAGAATACTTGAAATTTGGCGAATTTTGTACTATAATTAATAATAGTCATTGAAGGGAGGGAAGAAAAATGACACGTGTAGAAGTTAAAGATGGAAATGTTGAAAATGCTTTAAAGCGTTTTAAAGTTAAATTTCAAAGAAGCGGAGTCCCTACCGAAATGAGAAAAAGAAGAGAATATTCTAAACCTGGTATAGTAAGAAGAGAAGCCAAAAAAGAAGCAATTAGAAATGCTAAAAAACATAATAAACAAAGAAATAATTAATATATTTTAATAAAGGAAGTGTTACTTGTGTTATACGATAAAATATCAAAAGATATGGTTGAAGCCATGAAAAATAAAGATAAAGATAAATTAAGTACATTAAGATTATTAAAATCAGCAATTGATTTATACTTAATAAATAACAAAATGGAAAGACATGATGCTAGTGACGAAGTAGTAATTGATGTTGTAAGTAAACAAGTAAAAACTCATAAAGAAAGTATTGAAGAGTTTAAAAAAGGAAATAGACAAGACTTAATAGATAATTTAAATAAAGAAATAGAATTATTAAGTACTTATCTTCCAGAACAATTATCAGAAAGTGAAATTAGAGAACAAATAGATAAAGTATTTGATAAAGTAAAACCAACATCTCAAAAAGATATGGGACTTATTATGAAAGAATTAACTCCTATATTTAGAGGTAAGGCTGATATGAAACTTGTAAATACTATTGTAAGAGAAAAATTAAATTAAACTAGCTCACTAGTTTATTTTTTTTGTTTAAAATTATATAATTATATTGGTGATATCATGATAATAATTTTAATACTAATAATTATATTATTTCTTTTAATATTAGATAATTATATTAATTTAGATGTAACTAAATATAATATTAAAAATAATAAAATAGATAAAAATTTAAAAATAATGTTTTTAAGTGATTTACATAATAGAAATATATTAAAAAGATTATTAAAAATAATAAATAATGAAAAACCAGATATTATTATATTTGGTGGAGATATGGTTAATGAATATATAAAAGAAACTAAAAACTTTTTAGATTTAATAGATAACTTAAATAATAAAAACATATATTATACATTTGGTAATCATGAACTTGTAATGGATGACTTTAATAAATATAAAAAAATTATTGATAATAAAAATATTAATGTTTTAAATAATAAAAATACAAAATTAAGTAAAAATATTAATTTATATGGATTTATAAGTGATATAAAATATTATAATAGAAAAGAAAAAATAAAATTAACTAAAAATTATATTTTAAATAAAATAGGTAAACTTGATAAAAATAAATTTAATATATTAATCGCACATAATCCATTAGAATTTGAAACTTATAAAGATTTAGATGTTGATCTAGTACTTACAGGACATGTTCATGGAGGAATAATTTATATTCCTGTGTTAGGTGGACTTTTATCACCAGAATTTAAATTTTTTCCAAAATATTATAAAGGTATATATGAAAAAAATAATACTAAAATGATTGTATCAAGAGGAATAGGATTTAGTGAATGTATACCATTTAGAATATTAAATAGAGGACAAATAATAATTATTAATTTAAATTCATGAGTAACTATGATATAATTTAATAATAAAGGTAGAAATTATGAATAAAAAGAATGATAAAAATTATAATGATTCTATGTATAACATGCTTTTAAATGCTTCAAATAAATATCCAAATAATATAGCATGTTTATCTTCAACTAGTAAAGTTACATATAAATCTTTAATTAAAAAAATAGATAATTTTGCTAGTGGATTAAATAAACTTGGAATTAAAAAGAATGATTATGTAACATTAATAATACCAAATTGTAAAGAAGCAATAATTTCATTTTATGCTTTAAATAAAATAGGTGCGATTTCTTGTATACTTCATCCATCATTAAGTGAAGAAGAAATAAAAAATAGTATTAATTTAACTAAATCAAAATATGTAATAGTTTGTGAAAATGAATACTATAAAATTAAAAATATTAAAGATAAAATTAATATAAATAAAATAATTTATGTTTCATTAAAAGAAAGTAATATATCACTATTTAATTTAGGAAAGAAAAATATAAATGTTGTATTTGATGAAGATAGTATAAGTTATTACACATTAATATCAAAATCTTATTTTAATAAATTAGATGTTACAAATAATTCATCTGCAGAAGACTATGCAGCAGTTATGTATAGTAGTGGTACTACTGATAAACAAAAAGGAGTATTACTTACAAACAATAATTTTAATTTTGTATCTACTTCTATGAATAAATTTAATAAATATTTACAAGATAGTACAGTTCTTTCAAATATGCAAATATTTAATGTATTTGGACTTTGTAATTGTATACATTCTACTTTATTAAATGGTAATACAATAATATTAAATTCTATAATTAATCCTAAAAATTTTGCTAAATTAATTATTAAATATAAACCTAATATTTTAATAGTGACACCTAATATATTAGAAAGTATACAAAATAATAAAAAATTAAATAAAATGGATTTATCATTTATAAAAAACGTTATTTGTTTAGGAGATACATTAAGTTTAAAATTAAATAGAAAAATAGATAAACTATTATATGATGGTGGAAGTGATGCTTTTGTAAGAACTGCTTATGGAATGACTGAAACTACATCATCTATTGTAGAAATGAGTGAAGATATAACTAAAATTGGAAGTGTAGGTATTCCACTTGATGGAGTAAGTGTAAAAATATTTAATCCTAAAACTAAAAGAGAATTAAAACCTATGGAAGTAGGAGAAATATGCATAAGTGGTCCTTGCTTAATGAAAGAATACATTAATAATGAAAGTGATACTAAAGAAGTATTAATAAAACATAAAGATAAAAAATTATGGTTACATACTGGAGATTTAGGTTATTTAGATGAAGATGGATTTTTATATTTTAAATCAAGAAAGAAAAGAATAATTGTATCAAATGGATATCATATATATCCAGATGCAATCGAACAAATAATACTAGATCATACATATGTAAAATCATGTATAATAGTAGGAGTACCACATCCATATAAAAAAGAAATAATAAAAGCATATATAGTATTAAAAGATAATCTAGTTTTAAATAATGAAATTAAAAAAGAAATAAGAAGTTATTGTGAAAAACATATCGCATCTTATGCTCTTCCATATTCATATGGTTATAGAAAAGAACTTCCTAAAACAATAAATGGAAAAGTTGCATATAGAAATTTATTTACTGATAATGATGATATTGAATAATAAAAATATTAAAAAAATATAATTAAATATAAGAAAATTAGTGAAAAAATATAAATAATATTATATAATAATGCTTGCAAAGTTATCTTTGCACAAAAGGAGAAAATATGAAATTTATTTTAACTGCTGGTGGAACAGGTGGACATATTTATCCAGCTTTATCAATATTAGAAGAAATTAAAAAGGATAAAAAGAATGAATACTTATATATTGGAACTAAAAATAGAATGGAAAATGAATTAATTCCTAATATGGGTATTCCTTATGAAGGAATAGAAATATATGGACTTTCTAAAACTAATATGATTAGAAATATTAAAAATATAAAATGTATTATAAGTTCATATAAAAAATGTTTAAAAATAATAGATGATTTTAAACCTGATGGAGTTATTGCTTTTGGAGGTTATGTAACATTACCAGTATGTTTAGCTGCTAAGAAAAGAGGAGTTAAAGTATTTTTACATGAACAAAATAAATTACCTGGAAAAACAAATATATTTTTATCTAAAAAAGTAGATGCAGTATTTGTATCATTTAAAGATAGTGAAAAGAAATTAAAAAATAAAAATGTTATATATTCAGGAAATCCAGTTAGTCAAAGAGCTATTGAATGTAAAAAATATAATAAAACAGATTTAGGATTTAATAAAGATAAAAAATTAATTATAATAGTTATGGGTTCTTTAGGAAGTACATCTGTAAATGAAAAATTATTAGATTTCTTAAGAACTTATGAAAGAGAAGATAGTGAAATATTATTTATAAGTGGAAAAACAAATTATGCAGAACTTAATAATAATTTAATAGTACCAAAAAGTACTAAAATAGTTCCATTCTTTGATAATTTACCAACTTTAATGAAAAGTGCAGATTTAATTATTTCACGAGCAGGAGCATCAACTATCGCAGAAATATTAGCAACTAAAATACCATCAATATTAATACCTAGTCCTTATGTTGCTAATAATCATCAATATTATAATGCATTAGATTTAGTAAATAAGGGTGTTAGTAGTTTAATAGAAGAAAAAGATTTAGATAAAAATACATTAGTAGAAGAAATAGATAAAATGTTTGATAAAGAAAAACTAAAAGATGTTAAAAATAAATTAGAAGAAATAAAAACAATAGATTCTAGTACAATAATGTTAAATGAAATAAAGAATATAATAAAGGGTAAAAATGGCAAAAAGGAAAGTAAAAAATAAATTTAATTTTTTAAAGTTTATAATTTTTGTAATAATATTATCAATTATAATAGTAGTTTCATATTATTTAATTAATACTAAAACTAAAAATATAGTTATATTAAATAATAATTATTATAATGATGAAGAAATTATAGAAACAGCTAATTTAGAAAATTATCCTAAATTTCTATTATTAAGTAAATCTAAAATAAAGAAAAAATTATTAAAATTAGATTTAATAGAAGATGTGAAAATAACTAAAAAATGGGGATTTATATTAAATATAGAAGTTAAGGAAAAAAAGATATTGTATTTTGTTAGAAGTAGTCAAAAATATATGTTATCTACTAATGAATTATTAGAATTAGATAATGTAAATGGAATACCAACATTAATAAATTATGTACCAGAAGATATAGAAAAATCTTTTGTAAATGGACTTAAAAAAATAGATAGTAATGTAATTAGTTTAATTAGTGAAATAGAATATAGTGTAACAAACTATGATGATAAAAGATTTTTACTTTATATGAATGATGGTAATTTAGTATATATAACAATATCTAAAATAGATGTTTTAAATAAATATGTAGAAATATTACAAAAATTAAATAATAAAAAAGGAATATTACATTTAGATAGTGGAAATTATTTAGAAATTAAAAAATAGATATCATTTAGCATATCTATTTTTCATATAATTTAATATGTCAAAGATAGATAGTTTTAAAAAATTTGTGTCTAATCATCCTGAATTTGTTGATTATGTAAGAAGTAATAAAGTATCATGGCAAACATTTTATGAATTATATGATATTTATGGAGAGGATGAAAGTATTTGGAAAAAATATACTTCTAATGATTTAAAAGAATCAATTAATATAAAAGGATTATTTAATACATTAAAAAATATTAATTTAGATTCATTAGAAGAAAATATAACATCTATTCAAAAAGCAGTGGGACTTGTAGAAGAATTAACTAAATCAACAAAAGAAGATGAAAAAGAAAAAACAAATGTAAAAGAAGAAAAAATAGATAAATTATATGGAGATGATAATGAGAAGTGATGTTATTAATAAATTAAAAGAAAATGAAAAATTTTTAAAATATTTAAGAGAAAACTCAGATTGGTATAAAAAATTAAATAGAGATCCTGATTCATATGATTTATTTATTAAAAAAATGAAAGAAAAATATAAATTAAGAACAATAGATAAAGTAGATAATTTTGTAGATAGTGTAGATTTAATTACTAAAATAATTAGTGCATCTAATGAATAAGCTGCACTTTTTATAATTTAAAGTTATATTGACATTTCGAATATATATTTATATAATTTAAATATAAGATAGAGAAAGGAAGGTATGAAAATGAAAAGTAAGAAAGGTTTTACATTAGTAGAATTATTAGCAGTAATCGCTATTTTAGCAATTTTAGTAATTATAGCATTACCAAATATTTTAAATCTATATAGAAATGCAAGAAAGAATGTATTTGTAGAAGAAGCACAAAATGTTCTTAGAACAGCTCAACAAAAATATTTAGAAGATTCATTAACAGCAACTACATCTACACCTTGTTATTCAACACTTGAATCAGGAACACCATTAGATTTAGATGCTAAATCATCATTGAAATATGCTGTACAATTTGGTGCAGATGGAAATGTATCTGCTGTACATGTAAGTGATGATAATTATTCTATTAAAATTACAACTGGACCAGTTAAAATTGAAAGCTTAACATCATCTGGTGTTCAAACTAAAGGAAATTCAGCAGAAAAATATACTGCAGTAAGTGCTTGCCCTCCAGTAGCAGATGAATAATTAAAAATACAATAAAACAATAATTTAAAAGACTATTCAAAATAACGATGTGAATAGTCTTTTATAATGCAAAGTAAAAAAATAAAATTATAATGTAAAGTAAAAAAAATAAAATTGACATTTTGAATATATATATATATAATTTAAATATAAGATAGAGAAAGGAAGGTATGAAATATGAAAAATAAGAAAGGTTTTACATTAGTAGAATTATTAGCAGTAATCGCTATTTTAGCAATTTTAGTAATTATAGCATTACCTAATATTTTAAACTTATATAGAAATGCAAGAGAAAATGTATTTGTAGAGGAAGCACAAAATGTACTTAGAACAGCACAACAAAAATATTTAGAAGATTCTATGAATAATACTGCTGTAGAATGCTATTCAACTGATGAAGGACATCAATTAGACCTAGATGCTAAATCATCATTACATTACTATGTTCAAATATCAGGTGGAAAAATTGTTAAATTACAAGTTGAAGATGGAAATTATCAACTAGTAGCAGATGGAAGCAGTACTGGAGCAGAAATAAAATTAGATCAATTAGGTAATAAATCTTCTAACAAAACATATAAATCTGCTGCTTATGCTAATTTAACTGTTACTAAATGTCCAACACCTGGTGCTTAATTATTATGTCAATGATTAAACTGCTTAAGTGAGCAGTTTTTTAATGTAAAGTTATATTGACATTTCGAATATATATATATATATAATCTAAGTATAAGGTAGAGAAAGGAAGGTATGAAAATGAAAAGTAAGAAAGGATTTACATTAGTAGAATTATTAGCAGTAATCGCTATTTTAGCAATCTTAGTAATAATAGCATTACCAAATATTCTAAATCTATATAGAAATGCAAGAAAGAATGTATTTGTAGAAGAAGCACAAAATGTACTTAGAACAGCACAACAACAATATTTACAAGATTCATTAACTTCAACTACATCTAATCCTTGTTATTCAAATACTGTTAGTGGTAAAACTGCGCTAGATTTAGATGCTAAATCAACATTAAAATATGCTGTACAATTTGCAGTAGATGGAACTGTAGATGCTATACATGTAAGTGATAGTAATTATTCTATTAAACTAACAACAGGTTCAATTAAAATTGAAGACTTAAAATCAGATGGCATTGCTGAAACTCTTGAAGCAGTATCAGCAACAGCATGTCCTACAAAATCAGACGGTGATTAATAAAAATAAAAATAAGCAATAATTTAAAAGACTATTCAAAATTGATGTGAATAGTCTTTTAATAATGTAAAGTGGTAAAAAAATAAAATTGTATGGCAATCGCTTAAAAAATATTAAAGATTAACTTATACTTGGAATAATTTCAAATATCAGTTTTTCTATATTAGTGAAATCTAGCGTATACCAAATGACACACAATAAAAAAATATATGATTTACTTTATTTTAAAGGAGTTATACATGATTATAATATTGAGATAAAATTAATAAATAATGAATATGTAGCAATGGAAAATTTAAAAATAATAGTATCAGTAATAAAATAATTAAAATCAGTTGTGTTCTTAAAATTATTGATATAAATATTTAAAACTTTTATTAGAAATTTAAAATTATTAGTATTTGAGAAAGTTGCAGAGGTATGTGTAAAAGCATATCTTTTTTATTATGTTTAAAGAAAGTGAGGTAGATATATGAATTTAAACTATGCAATATTTAGAAGCGAACCAATAATGACTATAAATGATTTAGCACAAATTGGATCACACAATAAAAGAGAAAAAAAGGCTTATAATTCAAATCCAGATATAAATATTGAAAAAAGTAAAGATAATATAGAACTTGTCCCTTTAGCTGATAAATATGTTAAGGGGTTTTATAATATTGTAAAAGATTATAGAAAAGAACACGAAGAAAGAATGAAAACAGAGCGAGTTGATAGAAAAAAGACTTTTAAACAAATGTTAGATAAATCAAATAATGTTGTTGCTGATGAATTATTATTTACTGCTACAAATGAGTTTTTTAAAGACATGACTAGAGATGATATTAAAGAATGGGCTAATACTTGTATGGAGTTTGTTTATAATGATTTAGGATATACCAAAGAACAAGTTTTACACGCAACAGTTCATTTAGATGAAAAAACACCACATATTCATTGTGTTGTTGTTCCACTTATTAAAAAGTTTGATAAACGAACTAATACTGTAAGATATACTATTTCTAAAAAACAATATATCAAAGATAAAGTTCATTTATCTGAATTACAAGATAAATACCACGAAAGACTTACTTCTAAAGGTTATGATTTAGAAAGAGGCATTAAAGGTAGTGATAGAGAACATATAAAAATTAAAGATTATAAAAAGATTAATAGAAAACTAGAACAAAATCTAAATACTAGAAATGATAGATTAGATAAAGTTATGAATGAATTTGAAGAAAAAATGAAAACTACTAAAACAATTCCTTTTGATAAGAAACATATTATTGTAGAAAAAGATACTTTTGATACAATGAACAAAGTTATTAAAGAGTCTAAAAAAATTATGGAATTACAACCTAAAATAAACCAAGTATTTAATGAAGTAGATAGTTATGTTAGTAGTTATAATTTACTAGAAAAAGATAATCAAAAATATCAAAGAGAAATCAAATCATTAAAAACTAGAAATGGTAATCTTCTACAGGAAAATAACAAATTAAAATCTTATATAAGTACTATTTTAGATGTCATAAAGAAGTTTTTTAGAAAACTATTACAAATTGGAAATGAACCCGCAAAAGAAGCTACCACGAGCGAAATAAAAGAGTATTATGATGATAAAAATTTTGATTCTAATGATGTCTATGATATTTCAAAAGGTACTACTAAAGAAAATGAATTATTTGATTATGCAGGAATACCTAGTTATTTAAAAACTAGCAGAAATTCTTATGCTGAGAACGAAAAGGATGATTATGAGATAAGTATATAGTAAAAAAAACGAATTTATGGTATAATAATTTACTGATAAATTGCTGATTTTTCTTGCAGTAAAGAGGTGTTTATATTGAATATATTAGTAATTAATCCACCAAACAAACCATTTACAAACGAGTCAATACTTGCTGAACCAATTGATGTTTTACAAGTTGCAACAATAATTAAACAAAAGTATGAAAATGTTATGGTTATTGATATGGATGTTAATAGAATGGAAAATAATATAAATGATTATTTAAAGGATGATAATATTATTGTTTTTGTATATGATTATCAGTTACCATTACATACCAGTGATACTGTTGCTAATATGTTTGAAATTATTAACAATACTAATAAAAAATCAAAATTTATTATTATTGGTAAAACATCTTCATATTATTATGAAAAATTCCTTAATAATGGTTTTGATGTAGTTATAAATGGAATAGTAGATGATTCAATTATTAAAGTAATTGACGGTTTTGTTAATGAGAAAGATCTGTCTATAATTCCAAATATTGAAATAAAAAAAGAAAATGAAATTATAATTACAGAAAAGACCAAAATTGATAATAAATTTGATTTGTTGAAATATCCAGATCGTAGTTTTATAGATTTGGATAAGTATATGGATACCAGAACTATGATTACTTCAAGAGGATGTATAGGAAAATGTAGTTTTTGTACTACTCCAACTTTTTTTGGAAATTGGAATGGTAAAAATTCAAAGCAAGTTGTTGATGAAATAGAGTATTTAATAAATAACTTTAATACTAAAAAAATCATGTTTTTAGACGACAATATGACAGTAAATAAAAAAAGAATGTATGAAATTTGTAATGAAATTGAAAATAGAAAAATTAAATGCTTATTTGGTTGCTTAAGTAGTATAATTTGTTATGATAAAGAAATGTTTATCAAAATGTATTCAGTCGGATTTAGATGGATTCATTTTGGGATTGAGTCTGGAAGCCCAAAAATTTTAAATCTTATGAATAAACCCATGGACATAAAAAATATTAAACAAATTATAAAAGAAGTAAAAATAATTGGATATAGAGTAAGAACTAGTTTTATATTAGATTATCCAGGCTCAACAAAAGAAGATATTATAGCTACAAGGAATTTAATTAACGAATTAGAACCACATGAATTAAGATTACACTATTTAGCATATAGAGTTGGAACACCAGTTTTTGAAAATAATAAAAATATAAAAAATAAAACTCAATATATTCATAGTAATCATCCAAATATTGAAAATGATGAATTAACTGAAGAAATTAATTTATTAATAGATGATTTAGCAAAAAAAGGTTATAAATTAGTATTTGATGATGTTAATTGGAATAAATATAATTTATTAGATAAAAATACAAAATTTGCATCATTTATTCCAATAAAATATGGGATGTGTTGGTATGAATAGACTTATAGGAATTACTGGTGAAATGTCATCAGGTAAAACAACATTAGCAAAGAAATTAATTAAACTTAATCCAAATTTTATCTACATTGATGTTGATGAATTTAGAAGGAGCTTATATGATAACTCAAGTTATATAAATGAACTGAAATTAAGTATAAATGAGTTAAAACAATATGAAAAAATAGATTCATTAATTCTTAATCAATATATCTATAATGATAATAAAAAGATGGAGCAATATAAAAAAATTTTATATAAATATCTATTTGAATATATAAAATCTTTTTCAAATAAAACCATTGTTATTGATTGGGCTTTAATTGTTAATGATGGTTTAATAGATAAATTTGATAAAATTATTTATTTAAATATTTCTGAAGATATAAGATTATCAAGATTAAAAAATAGTGATTTAACTAAAAGAGAAATTTTAAGAAGATTTGAATTACAAAAAATAAATAATATTAATGATTATGAATCTGAAAACTTTATGATAGTAGGTGAAAATATGAATATTGATAAAATTAATGATTTTATAAATTCTATGGAGTGTAAATTTACTCTACCAGAAGATGGAGGAAAAGTTATATGGGAAATCACTCATAATTGTAATTATGGATGTTCATATTGTATTTTTTCTTGTGATAAAAAACGAGTTGATGATGAATTAACTACTCAAGAATGTTTTCATGTAATAGATGAATTGGTTAATAATGGTTTTAAATATTTAAAAATAACAGGTGGAGAACCATTTATTAGAAAAGATATAATTGAAATATTAGCATATGCTAGTAAAAATTTAATTGTTGATATTTCTACTAATGCATCATTGATAACAGATGAAATTGTATCAAAATTAAATGAAATAAATTTAAAAATGATTCATGTTAGTTTAGATGGCAATAAGGAAGAACATGAATCTGTTAGAGGAAAACTAACTTATGATAGAACAATTAGGGGATTAAATGCACTAAGAAAATCTAAAAATAAAGTAAGGATTGGATCTGTAATCCATGCTAATAATGAAAATAACTTAGAAAATTTAATAAAGGATTCAATTAATCTTAATACTAATGAAATTATATTTTCAATAATGGAACCAGTAGATGGCCAAAGTAAATCACTTGTAAAAACTATTTCCAATGATGCATTGATTAAAAATATTGATAAATTAAAAGTAAAATATCAAGATAATATAATTGTAAATTATAATTTTGGTAAACAGCCAATCTTTGTTAAAAAATGCCCTGCAGGTGATAAATTCTTATATATAAATAATATGGGATTTGTTAGTCCATGCCCATGGGTATATGAAAATAACAAAAATTGTATTTCTAAAAAATCATTGAGAGATAACGAATTAAAAGAAGTTTTGAAAGATAACAATATTTCATTGTTTTTATCAGAAAAGTTTAAAGGTGTATGTTATGGAAAAATTTAATAGTATCTATTCTTTCACAACAGAAAATATTGCAGGATACATGAGTAAACTAGATTTAACTGATAAAAAAATAATTACTGTTACTGGATCATCAGATCATATAATTAATGCTATTTTAAGAGGTTGCTTAGATATAACAACATTTGATATAAATCCACTTACAAAATATTATATGGATTTAAAATTATCTGCAATAAAAGAATTATCATATAATGAATTTTTAGATTTTTTGCTATATAATACAGAAAAATCATTTTCTTATGAAATAATTATTAAGTTAAATATGGAAGATGAGAGCAAAATGTTTTGGTTAAAGGAATTAGTAAATAATGATAATGATGGTTTGAAAATGAAACATTCCAATTTGTTTAATTTAAAATATTTTGATGCTCAAAATAAAATTGATTGTAATTTATATCTGAAACAAGAAAATTATGATATAATTAAAGATAGATTGGAACTTGTAAAAATAAATTTTATAGAATCCAATTTAAAAGATTTAGAAATTATTGAAAATTATGATTATATGTTTTTATCAAATATATCTGATTATATTAATACTTTTTATGAAGATAATTATTTGATTAACTATAAAAATTTAATTTTTAGGTTTTTAAAAAATGTAAAAAATATATATTTTGCTTATGTATATGATATTGATAACAAAATTAAAAGAAGTGTTATTGATGACTTGAAAAATGTTCAAGAAGTTTTTGGAAATATTAAAATTCAAAAATTTAAAAGTGCATTGCTTAATCAAAACAAAGATACCGAGGATGCAGTATTTATAAAGGAGGAAAATAAAAATGGAAAGTAGAAGTAGTGAAAGTAGTTATGGATTTGGTGGATATTCAGGGGGATATTCATCAGAAAGCAGTTATGCTAGTGAAAGTCGTAATAGTTATAGACCATCATCATCATTTAGTAGCAAAAGTGCATTAGAAAGTAGACCTTCAATCGTTTCAGCTGAAAGTCGAGCAACAAGTTTTAGTTCTGAAAGTAGAGGTATGGGTATTCAAACATCTATCACAAAACCAAAAACACAATATAATTCTTTAGATGATATTGATAAATTAATCGAAAGATTAGAAGCATCTTTTGGAACTACACAAGTTACTAGCGAAAGAGCTAATCAAATTTTAGCCCAAAGAAAACAAAAAATTGAATCTTTAAAACAATTAGTTGCTGATGCTAGAAAAGCAGAAACTGAAGAAAGAATTATTCAACAACTAGAACAAGAAAATAGTGAACTTGATGATGCTATTGATAGTATGAATAAAGGATTTCATAGATAATGGAAAACATATATAAAGATTTACATTCTAATCAAAAAATTTTTATATATGAAATGCTTAAAAGAGGAATAAATGTTGAAATAATTGATGTTGAAAGAGAGATTATTAAATCATCATACAATGGACATGATGAATTAATATGTGATAGAGATTCTTCTATAATGCCTTATAATGTTTCAATATTAGCTGGTGATAAAGGATTTACAAAAAAGAATTTGATGATGAATGGAATATCAGTTCCTATTGGAGAAACTTTTTTAGCTAAAGATATTGATTATATTCTAAAGACATTTAGAGTATTGAATTGCCCTGTTGTAATTAAACCTGTATTTGGTTCGCATGGTTTTGATGTATATACTGATTTAAAAACAGAAAAAGACATTTCTAATGCGATTAAAAGTATTATTGAACATAGAGGAGATTTAACAAAAATAATTATTGAAGAATATTATCAAGCACAAGAATATAGAGTGTTTGTTACTAAAAATGGTGATTATGCAGTATTACTTCGTGATCCTGCTCACATTTATGGTGATGGTATTAATACAATTGAATATTTAATTAAAAAAGAAAATTATGAAAGAATGAATCCTAGAACAAATGCTTTATGTGAAATATTAGTTGATGAAGAATTATTGAAATATTTATCAAAAAAAGGATTATCTTTACAGAGTATTCCAGCAAATGGAGAAAAAGTTTATTTAAGACCAAATTCTAATGTTGCTATGGGTGGTATTTGTGAAGATTATACCGATAGAGTTCATCCAAGTGTTATAGAAATTGGTTTAAATGTTCTAAAGGCTTTTCCAGGATTGCCTTATGTTGGTATTGATTTTATGACAAATTCAATAACAGAAATGCAAACTGATGATAGTTATAGAATTATTGAAATAAATACTGTTCCAGGTGTTCATATGCATTTTAGACCAGCAATTGGTAAATCTCAAAATATTGCAAAATATATAGTTGATATGATTTATCCTGAAACAATAGAAAACAAAGAGGAAGTATTAGATGAAAAACCTATTAAAAGACTCTAAAGCATATTATGAAAATAATGACTATTATGAGATTTTTAGTCAAGCCGAAGATTATGAAAGTAAAGTTGCTGAATATTTAAATAGCATTTCTAAAAATAAAGTGGTTTTAGATGCAGGTTGTGGGACAGGTAAATTTCTAAAAGTTTTAGAAAACAATGCCAAGGAATATATTGGTATTGATTTATCTAACGATCAATTATCAAAAGCAAAAATAAAATCAACTAATAAAAGATCGAAATTTATTTGCTCTAATTTATCAAAAATACCCCTAGATGATGGTTCAATCGATTTAATAATTTCTTCTTGGGTATTGGGTACAATAACTGATATTGAAGAAAGAAATAATGTTGTATGTGAACTTAAACGAATTTTAAAGTCAAATGGTATTATTATATTGGTTGAAAATTCTGAAAATAGTGAATTTGAAATAATTAGAGGTAGGGATAAAGACACTAGAACAAAAGAGTATAATGATTGGATTTTAGAAAATGATTTTATATTGGATTGTAAGTTCAATACTTATTTTAAATTTAAATCATTAGAAGAAGCAAAAAAGTGTTTTGAAGTTATATATGGTAGCAAAATTGCTTCTAAAATAGCAAGTGACAAAATAGAACATAAAATTGACATATATAAATTTAATCAAATAAAAAGCAAAAATCCAAAAGAAACTTCGTAACTAATGAATTTCGGCGATTTAACTATTTCAACCGAAATAGTAACCCACTACGCTATTGGCAGAGCCAATAACCGTGGGCAAAGGGATAAACCCCTTTTGAAACCCCATTAAGCAATAACATTACAAACTATCGTAAGTAAAGTTATTGCCTTTTTATTTAAATCAAGTTTAAATAAAAAGAAA
>CANRCA010000006.1 GCA_947628985.1 uncultured Bacilli bacterium
CCCTTAATTTCTATACTTATCAACATTAAAAAAGATAGATTTTTCTTTTTTCTATCTTTTTACGTCTGAATAGTTACATATTATTTGATTATATTAATAAATTTATACTATTTTATTTTTATTCCTAGCTCATTTAATTGTGTTTCATCTACTATATTTGGACATTCACACATTAAGTCAGTAGCACTTGCTGTTTTAGGAAAAGCAATAACATCACGAATGTTATCAGTATTACAAAGTAACATTGTAAGTCTATCTAATCCTAATGCAAATCCACCATGAGGAGGACATCCATATTTTAAAGCATCTACAAAGAACCCAAATTTTTCTTCTATATCTTTTTCTGTTAATTCTAATGCTTTAAACATAGTTTCTTGTACTTTTTCATCATGTATACGAATAGATCCACCACCTGCTTCATATCCATTTATAACAATATCATATGCTTTTGAATAACAATGAGCTTTATCTGTAAGTAATTTATCTACATCTTCATCTTTTGGCATAGTAAATGGATGATGACAAGCCATAAATCTATTTTCTTCTTCACTCCATTCAAATGAAGGAAAATCTGTTACCCATAATAATTCATATTTATCTTTGTCTATTAAATTTAAATCTTTTGCTATTTTACATCTAAGTGCTCCAAGAGATGTTTTAACTATTTTATATTCTCCACTTATAATTAAAACTAAATCATTTTCTTCTATATTTAATTTTTCTTTTATATCATTTATTTCTTTTTCACTTAATACTTTAAAAATAGAACCACTTATTTCACTTTGATATTTTAAATATGCAAGTCCACTTGCTTTATATGTTTTAACAAATTCTGTTAATTTATCTAATTCTTTTCTTGAATATTTATCGCATCCATTTTTAACAACAATAGCATTAATAACACCATTTTCATCAATAACATTTTTAAATACACTAAATGTAGTATCCTTAAATATTTCTGTTATATCTTCTATTTTCATATCAAATCTTAAATCTGGTTTGTCACTACCATAGTAATTAATTGCTTCATCATAAGGCATTCTTCTAAGTGGTAACTTTATATCAATATTTTTAACTTCTTTAAATATTGATGCTACTAAATTTTCTCCTAAAGACATAACATCATCTTCATCAACAAATGACATTTCAACATCTATTTGAGTAAATTCTGGTTGTCTATCTGCTCTTAAATCTTCATCTCTAAAACATTTAGCAATTTGATAATATCTTTCAAATCCTGATACCATTAATAATTGTTTAAATATTTGTGGAGATTGAGGAAGAGCATAAAATTTTCCTTTGTTTACTCTACTTGGTACTAAATAATCTCTTGCTCCTTCTGGAGTAGATTTACAAAGTACTGGTGTTTCTACTTCTAAAAAATCTAAATTATTTAAAAATTTTCTTGTAGCAAAAGTAATTTTATTTCTTACAACAAAATTATTTTTTAAATTTTCTCTTCTTAAATCTAAATATCTATATTTAAGTCTTGTATCTTCTAATGCAGTAGTATCATCTGTTATTTGAAAAGGTATTTCTTTTGATTTATTTATTAATTCTAAATATTCTAAATCTATTTCTATATCACCAGATGCAAGTTTACTATTTTTACTTTCTCTTTCTACAACCATACCTTTTACTTTAATAACATATTCATTTTTTAAACTATTAGCAAGATCATAATATTTATTTTCTGGTCTTACTACTACTTGTATTATTCCACTTCTATTTCTTAAATCAATAAATACAAGACCACCTAAATTTCTTACTTTAGATACCCATCCATTAATAGTTACTTCTTCACCTACATTTTTAATATTATAATATTTAATCTTTTCCATAACTTACCTTCCTTTCAAAATAAAAACAATGATTACTAAAGGGCGAATCATTGTTATATCCGTGGTACCACCTTAATTACTTTTATTAAAGTCACTCTATATATAACGGTATTACCGGCATTAAGCACTATAGTGATGTCATTCAATTATTTAAAATGTTAATTTCCATCAACCATTAACTTTCTATAATTTTAATATAATTTACTCTTTCACTTCTTCGTTTTATGTAAACAATTATAGTAAATAATTAATTAAAAATCAAGATGGTATTTTTATAATTAAATTGAACATACAAGTCTTTCTTCTAAACTTTTATAATTTGGAAGTCCTGTACTTTCTATATCTAATGCATCTGTTCCTTCAAACATACATTTTAAATTTGCTTCTTCATTTATTGTAAAATGACTTAAATTTAATGTGGTTAAATTTGTACAACCAGCAAACATTCTATACATATTTGTTACTTTTGAGGTATCAAAATTTCTTAAATTTAATGTGGTTAAACTTGAGCAATCAGCAAACATACCACCCATATTTTCCACTTGTGAAGTATTAAAGTTCTCTCCAAATGTTATTGATTGTAAACTTGTACAACCATAAAACATACTATTCATATTGTTTACTTGTGAGGTATCAAATGAACTTAAATCTAATGTGGTTAAGTTTTCACAACTACCAAACATTTCTGACATATTTGTTACTTGTGAGGTAACAAAATTACTTAAATCTATTGTGGTTAAATTTTTTAAACCAGCAAACATATCACTCATATCTGTTACTTGAGAGGTATCAAAGTTCTCTCCAAATGTTATTGATTGTAAACTTGAACATACATAAAACATACCATACATAACAGTTACTTCTGTTGTGTCTAAATTTGTTAAATCTATTGATGTTAAATTAGATAACATAGCAAATAATATGCCACTATTTGTATTGGTTCTTACTCCTCCTTCTCCTCCTATGGTTACTTCATAAATTCCATTACTATCTGTATCTGTCCACCACATTAAAATATTTCCACTATTATCATTTGTTACATCTTCTATTCCTAATATTTCTCCTGATGTTAACATTAACCCTTCTTCATACTGACTATTTATTTCTTCTGGTATTGTATTTTCAAATTTTATACTTTCTATTTTACTTCTTTCTAATGTACTTCCTAAAAAGTATGTCATGAATGTTTGAAGTTCTTGCTGCTCTTCTTCTGTTGGTGTATAACTCCCAGATTCTACTTCACTAATATTAAAGCTTAGTCCTTTTAACATTGATGTATATTTTATATTTGATTCCTCTTCTGATGTTGTTCCTTCTTCTATTGTACTTCCATCACATGCTGTTAGACCTTTTCCTTCTTCTCTTGTTACACTTTTTATTGCCTTGTTACTTTTACTATTTCCTATTGAATCTCTACTTATTCCACTTGTATTCTTTCCTATTACTTGATAATTATTATCTAATACTTCTATACTTGTTATCTTTCCATCACTTAATTGTACTTTGTATTTTAGTGATGATTTTGAATCTAAGTCTAATGGATTAGATTTACTATCATAACAAGTTACACTCTTGTTATTCATTGAATCTTGTATATATTGTTGCTGTGCTGTTCTTATTATATTCTGTGCTTCTTCTACAAATGTATTCTCTCTTGCATTCCTATATAAATTTAATATATTTGGTAATGCTATTATTACTAAGATTGCAAGTATTGCTATTACTGCTAATAATTCTACCAATGTAAATCCTTTTTTACTTTTCATATATAATACCTTCTTTCTATTTTTATCCTACTAAGAAAATTATATATATATATATGGAAAGTCAAGTTTAAGTCATCAGTTTGACATATTGTTAATAGTTATATTTTGAATTATTATTAGATACTTGATATGAATTAACTTCTCCATTTTTAGTAATAGAATCTATATTTTCATTATCTTCACTACTAAATGTTACTTCATTAACATCATAATTTTCAAATATAGACTCAGATATTATATATTCTACACTTTCTAATATTTTATTATCTGAAAATATATAATTATTAAATACTAAATTCATTTTATCATTATCTTTTTCATAACTAACTAGTTCTACATTATCATTTAAATAACCATTTAAATTATTTTGTGCATTTATAGAACTTTTTAATTCTTCTATTATTATATCTATTTTTTCACTTTCTAAATTATTTATTTTAGTAACAGGAACATAATAAGTAACATCACCTTGTTCTTTTGTAAAAAATACTGTTGTTTTATTAATATTATTAAAACTTGTTAAATCATATTCTTTATTAATACCAATATTTCTTGTTAATGGATAATCTATTTCTTTATTTGAATTAGGTAAATTTTTTAATTCTTTACCATCTACTGTAATATAAATATTATTTATACCATTTATTTCTGTTAAAGTATAAACTATTGCTTCAATCATAGATTCTTCTAAATATTTATTTACTGATAAAAATTCTTTACTAAAATCAATATATACATTATCTTTTTCTATTTTTAAACTATTAACTTTAGTATTTTTAGGTATTAGTGTATAAAAATCATTTATATCATTATTACCATTTGTTAAAATATCTAATTTTTTTCTAATATCTTCTTCTAATGTTTTTTCATCATAAAATGTTGTTATTTTTGAAACATAATTATCTTCATCTAACATATAAACTATATTTTCTACTGTTTTATCTTTATTTTGTATTATTTGTGTATTAATACTTAATGGAGATGGAATAAAAGTAAACATAAGAAGTAATACTAAACAAAGTGTTGTAACAGTAAATTTATTCATTGCAAATTTCTTTATCATAGTAAATTATACTCATTTAAATATTAATAATGACTATTTTTTATAATAATTTTAAGATAAAAGTTTATCTATATTTACTATATTATATCCCCTACTTTTAATATATTTAATAGTTGATAATAATTCTTTTAAATTATAATTTGTTTCTTTTATAAAAATAATATTTCCATTATCTAACATTTTTTTAACATTAATAAGTAAGTCAGAACTTATATAATTAATCATTTTTATACTATTTATTTTTTCTTTTTTACAATATTCTAGTAAATCAAAATCATTTGTTTTAACACAATAAAAATTATTAACTTTCTTTTTAAAATTAGATATATCATCTGTATTAGTTTTATATAAAATATTATTTGTATATTTTAAATTATCATAATTATTATAATTTGTAAGTAAATTTAATTCTATATTTTCTTTTTCTGCAATTAAAATCATATCTTCATAATAATTAAGTGAATCTAAATCTATAACTAAACTTATATTTTTATCTACTTTATTTCCTGAAATAATATATTTATCTAAATTATCTTCTTTATTTAAAATACATTTATTTTCTTTATATTCAATTAGATCTTCTTTAAATCCTATTCCTTTCATATTAGAATAACTTTTATTTTTATTTACTTTTAAACCAGATAATCCTAAAACTATACCATCTTCATTAATATATCCTTCTAAACAATCTCTATCATTTTCTTGTGAATAAGTTTCAATAGATGCTAAAATAGTATTATTATATTCTGATAATTCAATAACTTTATCTGTATAATAGAAACTAAATATTGTAAAAAATATTACTAATAAATATTTTAAATATGTTTTCATACTTAATTATATAAAATAAAACTTATATTTATACATTATAAGTTTTATTTAATTTCATAAAATCATCTTCAATTTTATTTTGAATTTCTATTCCATTTATAAAGTTTTCTAAATTAAATCCTGTCATTTTAATTAATGACTCTAAACTATATTCTTTTCTTGATGTTAAAATATTATTAAATATTTTTTGAAATTCTTCATTATTTTCTTTTCTTATTTTATTTAAATGTAAAGCAAAATAATATCCTAATGAATAAACTACATCATTTCTAAAATATTCTGAGAAGTAATCTAATTTATTTGTTAATTCATAATATACATCTATTAAGTTATAATATAAATTAAAGTATTTATAAATTAACATATTTATACTACCTTTTATATCAATATGATTTTCATATAAATAATCTAAAAAACCGATTTCAAATGTAGTTGATGATAATTCTTGCATATAATCACTAGATGTAGTAATTATTTTCTTTTGTGGATAAATAAATGTTTCATAATCAATCGCATGACCTATTTCATGGACTAAAGAAGAAGCAGTATTTGTATCAAATTTATCATATTTTAAAAATATATATCCTTTAGATAAATATAAAATATTTATAAAGAATCCTGCTAGAACGTTTTCTTCATCATCAAATAAATTAAATCCTAATTGTATTCTATTTTCATCAAAATAACTTTTGGCTATATTATATATATTATTACCATATAAAGAAAAATAAGATAAGATTATATCTTTAAATTCTGATTCATTAAAATATCTATATCCATTAAAGTTAAAATTTTTCTTTTCTATTTTTTCCATATCATAATCATCATATAAATTATCAAAAAAATTAGAGTATGATGTAGAAATTGAATAAAATATATCTAAATTATTATTTATTATATTATTAAATTTTGTTTCTTCTTTTGTTATAAAGTTTCTTCTTTCTTTTTCTTCATTATATAAGTTATAAGGAGATTTTAATTTTTTAAATATATCTTCATTTGTTAAAAGTTTTTTTATTATTTCTTCAAATAATATAATATTATAATAATTATAATAAATATTTTTCTTATTAGAACTTTTTAAAAATCTATTTTTAACATATTCTAAATCTTTAAGAATTCTTTCCTCATCTATATTCATAGTAATCTCCCATAGAAATTATTTTATTACAATAAAAAATAATAATCAATATTTAAATTAAATTAAGGATTAGCATATAAAATAAATAAAAAGAAGTACTTATAATTTTTCAATAAATCTATATACTTCTTTTTCCATAATTTTTATTATCAATTCATCAAATAAATTTTAAAAATCATCATCCATCAAAAAGTCAAAAATATTAATATGCTTAATTCCATTTTGAGAATAATCTTCTTTATTAGTTGAAATTACATATTTAGGATAATTATCACTTATACTATTAAATGCGTTAAACTCTCTAATTCTAGTTTCTTCATTTGATAAATCATAACAAGCTTGAATATATTTAACACTTTTATTTTTAGACGCTATAAAATCAATTTCACCTTCTTTAGTTTTTCCAATATAAACATCATATCCTTTTTTAATTAATTCATTATATATTAAATTTTCAAAAGCACGTGAATAGTTAATTTCTTTACTATTAGTTTTAATTTTTTTAACACCTAAATCTGTAGCATAAAACTTATTTAATGATTTCAAAATAGCTTTTCCATTTACATCATATCTATAAACTCTATTAATAATAAAAGTTGAACAAAGTGCTTCTAAATATTTATATAATGTATCTGTAGCAACTTTATTACCATTTTGATCTAAATATTCTAATATATTTGTTGCAGAAAATTCTCTTGTTTCAGTTTCTAAAATATATTGAAGTATTTTATTAAATGAAGTAACATCTGATATTCCAAGTCTTTCTACAACATCTTTAAGAAGTATTGAATCATAAACATCTCTAATATAATTTTCTTTTGAATCATTATTTTCAAAAGAAAATCTTTGAGGCAAAGTCCCCCATTCAAAAATATCTAATAATAAATCAAAATAATTTTCTGGTTTAGTATTAGTTATTTCTACTGCTTCTTTAAATGATAAAGGATTAATTCTAAAACTTACATATCTACCTGATAAATCTGTTGATAACTCTAAAAAAGTCATTTTACTATTTGATCCAGTAATAAAAATACTAAATTGATTTGTAATTCTTAAAGAATTAATAGCTTTTTCAAATTCTTTAACTTTTTGAATTTCATCTAAAAATATGTAATAAGTATTTTTGTCTTTTACTAAATTTTTAATATAATTATTTAATTCTATTGCATCTGTTATATTAGCATAATCAAGTGATTCAAAATTTATATATATTATATGGTCATCTTTGACACCAGTTTCTTTAATTTCTTCTATTATTTGTTGCAATATTACAGATTTACCACTTCTTCTTAGTCCACATAAAATTTTTATTAACGAATTTACATGATAAAAATCCTTAATTTTATTTAAATAATAACTTCTTTTTAACATAGTATTCACCTCTTCATTAATATTATATAATAAAATTATTAAAATATAAAGTTTTTTTGTTGAATTGGAAAAACTTTATATTTTGAGATTTTTTTTGGTTGAATTGGAAAAACTTTTTTTAATAAAATTTTTGATAACAAAAAGAAGTATTAACACAAAGTTATTTATAGTACTTCTTTTATCAGATTTTATCTATTTCTTTTCCATCCATATACGTTGTAATACTTTTGGAATTAATATACTTCCATTTTCTTGATAATTGTTTTCAATTAAAGCAATTAATTCTCTTGGAGATGCTACTACTGTATTTCTCGTTGTTGCAATTTGCACCAATATGTTACTTATTTTTGATTTTATATAAATTATTTACTTCCAATTTATAATTTATGATTAGCTTTCCAATAACCATTTTTATTTGCACCTACTCTTTCAATATAATCACGCTCAATAAGTATTTTAAAATTTCTTATAATAGTCCTTTTATTTACATCTAATAATCTAGCAAGTTCTTCTTGAGTTATTGATGGTTTGTCCATTATTAATTTTATAATTGATTTTTGTAAATTGTTGAGAGATTTAAATGGTACATTTTCTGAAATTTCATTATTACCTTTAAATTCATTATTATTAAAAGGTACTGTTACTCGTATGTGATTAGGAAAAAATTCAAATATACTTTTATCATATGTTTTTAATACTCTTTGTATACCTGTTCCAAGTTGTTCTACAAAATTTAAGTCTCTAAAAATTCTCATTAATTCTGGATTCCTAGGATTAGAAAAACCTTCTAAAAATTCTTCTTGACTAACTCCTTCTTGTATACCTCCATTTGATGATATAACTAACTTATTATCAAACATTTCAAATTTTGGAGAATAACCATTACACCAATCATTATGAATAAGTGCATTAGTAATCAATTCTTTTACTGCATTATAATCATACATTTTTATTTCTTTTCTAACTGGAGTTTCTATTTTTGTATATGTTTTATTTTCTATCATAATTTTATTTAAAATGTTGTCTGTTATTTTAATCAAAGAACAAAAACCAAAATCTTCATTTTCAATCAAATTATAAACATCATTTCCAGCATATTTTGCAAATTGTACTGATATATTATTATTGTCTGATAGTAAATAAGCAATATAATTAAAATCATCGTTATCATCGTAAAAATCTAATTTTTTCAAAAAATTATCATTTATTTCAAAACCATTTTCTTGATAATATATTTTTAATGCTTTAAATTCTAAATCCTGTTTTGGTGACTTTATATTTTTTAAAGAATTTCTAGCCCGCTTTGAAAATAAATTAAGAATCGTTTCCCCATTCATACTTTCAACAGCTGAACCTACTCTAATGAAGCAACTATCTGGAGTCATCCCCATTCCTCTTAAATAATATGGTCTTTCTGCACCTTTTGCTATAATAATTTGAATATATTTTTTTCCTTTTAGTTCATTTACAACAACATCAAATAAACCTAAAGTTGAAGGCATAATGTTATCTTTTATTCTATCTTTTATTGTTCTTTGCAATAAATCAATATTACCAGTTACCCCGTTAATATTTCCTTTATCGTCAATTCCTATAAATATGTTTCCTCCTTCAGTATTTAAAAAGGCTATTACTTCTTTTTCAAGACTGTCCGTAAGTTTAATTTTAAATTCATTTCTTTTATCTTCTAATAATCCTAACATTGATTTTTACCTCCACTATAATATTAACACATGTCACCATAAATGTCATCATAAATGTCACCATAAATTTTAATTCTATAAACAAATTAAAAAAGAAGCATTACTGATATAATCACCAAACGGTAGACATCAATATATACTTCTTTTTAATAATTAGTTAAACAATCTATTTCTTTTCTATTTTTGTCATTCCACCCATATATGGTTGTAATACTTTTGGAATTAATATACTTCCATCTTCCTGATAATTGTTTTCAATTAAAGCAATTAATCCTCTTGGAGATGCTACTACAGTATTATTTAATGTATGTAAATAATAGTTTCCATTTTCTGATTTTACTCTAATACCTAATCTTCTTGCTTGAGCATCACCTAAATTAGAACATGATCCTACTTCAAAATATTTTTGTTGTCTTGGACTCCATGCTTCTATATCACAAGATTTTACTTTTAAATCAGCTAAATCTCCACTACAACATTCAAGTTGTCTTACAGGTACATCCATATTTCTAAATACTTCTACAGTATATTTCCACATATCATTATAAAATTTCATTGAATCTTCTGGTTCACAAAGAACAATCATTTCTTCTTTTTCAAATTGATGTACACGATATAATCCTCTTTCTTCTAAACCATGAGATCCACCTTCTTTTCTAAAGCATGGTGAATAAGATGTCATTTTTATTGGTAAATCTTCTTTTTTAATTAATTGATCTTTAAATCTACCTATCATAGAGTGTTCACTAGTACCAATTAAATATAAATCTTCTCCTTCAATTTTGTACATCATTGCTTCCATTTCTGGGAAAGACATAACTCCAGTTACTACATCACTATGAATCATAAATGGTGGTATTGCATAAGTAAATCCTTTTTCAATCATATAATCTCTTGCATATGAAATCATTGCTTCATGAAGTCTTGCTATATCACCTAATAGATAATAAAATCCTTCACCACTAGTTCTACCAGCAGATACTTTATCTAATCCATTTAAACTTTCGATTATATCAGCATGATATGGTATTTCATATTTTGGAACTATAGGTTCTCCAAATTTTTCTACTTCTACATTTTCACTATCATCTTTACCTATTGGTACACTTTCATCTATTATATTAGGTATAACCATCATTATTTTTTTAATTTTTTCTTCTAATTCTACTTCTTCTTGTTCTAAATCTTCTATTTCTTTTTGAATTAAAGAAACTTTTTCTTTTGTATGATTTGCTTCATCAATTTGTTTATTTCTCATAAATTCACCAATTGATGAGCTTAATTTATTTTTTTCATTTCTTAAATTATCACCTTTTGATTTACATTCACGATATCTTTCATCATATTCATAAACTTCATCTACTAAAGGTAATTTTTCATCTTGAAATTTCTTTTTAATGTTTTCTTTTACTAAATCTCTATTTTCTCTTATAAGTTTAATATCTATCATATGCCACCTCATATATATTCTATCATTAATTAACCAAAATAAAAAGAGAAAATGTTCTCTTTTTTCTTATACTACCATCCTCCAAAGCCAAAAATAATAGCTAAAAGAATAAATAGTACTAAAATTATAAAGAATATATTAGCTCCTTGGTTATTATAACATCCGACCATGAATTGCACCTCCTTAAATAAAAGCACCTAATATGATTACTAATAATATAAATAATACTAAAGCGAAAGCTGCTCCACCAATACCATTTCCATAACCATTATTACAACCGCATCCTGTATTCATAAAACATTCCTCCTTTTTTATCTTTACACTTTATAGTATGTTAAAGTTAATTTTTTGTGTATGACAATTACTTGTATTTTATTTCTATATTTGTTATTATAATAAGAGTTAGGAGGAAAATAATGAAAAAAGTTCTTGTTAGTCTTATGTGTTTATTATTAATTACAGGTTGTAAAGATGTAAAATTAGAAAATGGTGAAAATGCAGTTGTTACATTTAAAGAAGGTGGCGTTAGTTCTCAAGAATTATATGAAGAATTAAAATCATCTTATGGAGCAGAAAAAATAATGGATTTAATTGATAGCCATTTATTAAATAAGTTATATGAAACATCAGATGAAGAAAAATCTTATATAAATCAAACTGTTAAAACTTTAAAAGATTCTGCTAAAGATGCAGGTGTTGATTTTGATTTATATTTATCAGTTTATTATGGTTTAAGTGGTGAAGATGCTTATAGAAATTATTTATCTTTAAATTATAAAAGAAATTTATGGATTGAAGATTATTCTAAAGAAAGTGTAACTGATAAACAAATTGATGAATATTATGAACAAGAAGTATATGGAGATATTGATGCTAGTCAAATATTAATAACAATTGATGCTAAAAGCGATGCTAGCGACGATGAAAAGAAAAAAGCAGAAGAAAAAGCTTTACAAAAAGCAAAAGATATAATAAAAGAAATTAAAAATGGAAAAGATTTTGCTACTGCTGCTAAAGAATATTCTAAAGATGATACTACTGCTAATGATGGTGGTAAATTAGGAAAAGTAAATAATGATGATGTTAATGATGAAGTATTTGAAGCTTTACTTGATATGAAAGATGGAAGTTACTCTACTTCACCAGTTAAATCATCAGATGGATATTATATTTTATATAGAACTAGTCAAGATAAAAAACCTGAATTAAATGATGACTTAAAGAATGAAATAAAAGAAACTGTTGCTAAAGAAATAGCTGAAGATGATAGTTTCTATATGAAAGCTTTAAAAGAATTAAGACAAAGAAATGATATGAAATTTGAAGATTCTGAATTAGAAAAAAGTTATGAATCTTTAATGTCAAGATATGAAAGTCAATAAAAAGGAAGTTCAAATCGAACTCCTTTTTTATTACTTTATTTTATTATTTCTTGTTCTAAAACTAAATCAATATTATATTGTTTTTTAACTTCTTTTTTAACTTTTTTAATTAGTTTAATTATATCTTCACTTTTAGCATTTCCAGTATTAACAATAAAATTAGCATGTTTTAAACTAACCATCGCATCATTTATTTTATAACCTTTAAATCCTAGATCATCTATTAATTTACCTGCTGAATATCCTTCTGGATTTCTAAATACACTTCCATTTGATGGATTTATTAAATCTTGAGTTGATACTCTCTTTTGATTATTTTCTAAAATTATTTTTTTAAGTTCATTAGCGTCATATTTTTCTAATTTAATTTTACATGATAATACTATTAAATTTTTTTTATGTTTTAAAATAGAATCTCTATATTGAAATTTTAATTCTTCATTAGACATTTCTATTATTTTTTTACCATTAAATAATGTTGCACTTATTAAAACTTCACTAATACTACTTTTAAAACTTCCTGCGTTACCAACAATACTTCCACCAATACTACCAGGTATTCCACAAGCCCACTCTAGTCCTTTATATCCCATATTAGATACTTTATTTGATAGTTTATTTAGCATCATACCTGCTTCTACATATAAAATATCATCTTTAATTTCATAATGATTTAATTTCTTTAAATTTATTATTACTCCATCATAATAAGAAGGTACTATTATATTTGAACCATTTCCAATAACAAAATATTTTAATTTATTATTTTTAATAATTTGTAATGATTCTTTTAATTCATCTATATTAGATGGAAATATCATTAATTTAGCATAATTTTCTATTTTAAAAGTAAGATAATCTTTTAGATTAACATTTTCTTTTACTTCACAAATTTTTTTAAATTCATCTATCATTTACTTAAATACTCTTCAATACTTTCACTACCAGTAATATATGAAGTTATCTTTTTATTTGATATTCTAATTAATGTTATATCATTAATTTTTAATTCATTAGGATTTGTTGCTTTTTTATTTGCTTCATCACTAATATATTTACTATTTTCTTTTTTACTCATATCAACTTTATATGTATTTAAGTCTTCTTTACTTAATAAATAATTAACATAATTATCAGTTTTAAATGAATCAAAATTATCAAATAAAACATAATAATTTTTTTCATTTCTATTAAATACTGTTCCAATTGGAATATATTCATAATCAAATGCTACTTCATCTTTAATAGGAGCAGTATATCCTTCTTCAAATACACCTATTTTTTCTAATCCTAAAGCACCTAAATATAAAAGTCCCATAAACACTAGTACACATCCTAATGTAATACCAAATGATTTAACAGAATCTTCATTACTTAATTCAGGATTATATTTATTCCTTTGTCTTTTTGGTTGTTTGTACTTAATTTGCATTTTATTTTTTGCCATAATTTCATCTCCGTAATAAAATTATAGCATATTTTTTCTAAATGTACTATTTATTTGTTGATTTTTTTATTTTTTTATTATATAATTTACTAAGTATTTAAGTGGCAGTGTCTAATAAAAGTTATAACGTGTTTCTTGAAAATGACTAGTAACCTCTGCCAGGGTGAAAGTTTTATAGAAACTCCCTATAATAGATATTAGTAGCCTTTTAATTACAAATATTTTAAAGAAGGAGGTTTTTTAAATGTCAAGATATATAGGACCTGTATATAAAAAATCTAGACGTTATGGTTTTTCTACTCTTGAAACTGGTAAAGAATTAAGACGTAAACAAGCTGCTCCTGGTATTCATGGTACTAGTAGAAAGAAACTAAGTGAATATGGTGTTCAATTACAAGAAAAACAAAAAGTAAGATTTTTATATGGACTTTCTGAAAAGCAATTAAGAAAAACTTTTGAAGCTGCAGGTAAAATGCAAGGTATTCATGGTTATAACTTACTTGTACTTTTAGAAAGTAGATTAGATAACTTAGTTTATCGTATGGGACTTGCTAAAACAAGAAGAGCTGCAAGACAACTTGTTAATCATGGACATATATTAGTAGATGGTAAAAAAGTTGATATTCCATCATATAGAGTTAAAGTTGGAAGTACTATTTCAGTAAAAGAATCATCTTTAGACCATCCAGTTATTAATGAATGCATGAATATGGATGTTAAAGTTCCTTCATTTGTAAGTTTTGATAAAACTAAAAAATCTGGAACTTATCTAAGATATCCAGAACGTGAAGAATTAAATCCAGAAATTAATGAAGCATTAATAGTTGAATTCTATAATAGATAGTAAACTAAAACCTAATCAATCGAGATTAGGTTTTTTAATGTCTCTTTTATTCATTATTTTATAAGACTCTACTGTATTTTTAAGAAGCATTGTAACTGTCATTGGACCTACACCACCTGGTACAGGTGTTAAATAAGAACATATCTCACTTACATTAGGATTTACATCTCCATAAATTTTACCATCTACTCTATTTATACCTACATCTATTATTACTGAGTCTTTTTTTATCATATCTTTATCAATAAAATATTTTTTACCAACACACACAATTAATATATCTGCCTTTTTAGTATACTCTTTTAAATTTTTAGTATATGAGTGACATAATGTAACTGTAGCATTTCTTTTTAAACATTCAAGTGCAATTGGCTTACCTACTAAATCACTTCTTCCAATTACCACTACATTTTTACTTTCTAAAGGTATTTTATAATAATCTAATAATTCAAGTATTCCTCTTGGAGTACATGGAATAAATTCATTATTACCACTCATTAATTTACCCATTGATACATCACTTAAAGCATCTACATCTTTAACTGGGTCTATAGTATTTATTATTTTTCTTACATCATATTTTTTAGGTATAGGAAGTTGTACTATTATTCCATTAATTGAATTATCTTTATTTAATTCTTTTATTTTTTTAATTATTGTTTTTTCTTCTATATCTTCATCATAATGAAAATGTAATAAACTAATTCCAACTTGCTCACAAGCTTTTCTTTTATTATTTATGTAAATATCATTACTATCATTTTTTCCAATTGATATAATTGCGAGTATTGGTGTTTGTATATAATTATATAATTCATTTTTTAAATTTTCATTTTCTTTTAAACTTAAATTTTTACCATCTAAAATTTGCATTATTAATCCTTATATTCATTTACAAATCTAATACTAATTATTTGTTGATCACTAATTGGTTTATCATATTCATCAGTAGCAACATTTGCAACTTTATCAACTACCCCTATTCCATGAATAACTTTTCCAAAAGCAGCATATTTTCCATCTAAATATGTACTATCTTCTTGTACTATAAAGAATTGACTTGATGCTGAATTCATAGTTTCTTCAGTTTCAGGTTCTGACCCAGCTCTTGCCATTGATAAAGTTCCTCTTGTATGTGATAAATCATTTGAAACTCCATTTATACTAAATTCACCTTTAATAGTTTCATCACTTCCACCACTACCAGTAGCAGTAGGATCTCCAGTTTGAATCATAAAGCCTTTAATTACTCTATGAAATAATAATTTATCATAAAATTGTTCACTTACTAATTTTTTAAAGTTTTCAACAGTAATCGGAGCAATTTCTGGATATAATTCAGCTATTATTATTCCATAATTTTGAACATCTATTTTTATTAAATTAGTTTCTTCAGTAACTTCAACATATTTATGATCTTCAATAGAATAAACTTCCTTATCATTAATAATAGTTTTTTCATAATTTAAATTATTACATCCACTTACTAATATTAATAAAAATAAACACATAAATATTTTTAAAAACTTTTTCATATAAACACCTCACATTCTTAAAAAAATAGTTAACACTAGTAAAAATGTTAACTTTATACATTAAGTCATTAACATCAATACTACCTCTATAAAAATTATATCACAACATTTTATATTTTTAAACATTTTTTCATATTGAAAATTATATTTAATTTTGATAAACTAAAATAAGAAAAACTAATTTAAAAAGAGGTGTTTAACTTGTATAATAATTATATTTTTAATATATTATCTTTTTGTTCAAATGCAGATGTTTTATCAACAATGAAAATTGTTAAAATAATTATAAACATTATAAGAACAATAGTTCCGATTATTTTAATATTGTCTATTGCATTTTCATTTACAAATGCTGTTAAAAGTAATGAAGATGATATTTTTACAAAAACTTTAAAAAATACAATTCCTAAACTTGTTACTATTGTTTTAATTTTTTTTATTCCAACTTTTGTTAATATAATCTTATCAATCACTTTAAGAGTTCCTTACAATGAATGTTTTGAAAAAGCTACAACTGAAGGTATTAATTCTGCATATTATGAAAGTGCTTTATCATATATAGATCAAACAAAAAACTCTCTTAAACGTTCAGATTATCAAAGTGCTAAAAAAGCTTTTAATAATATTAAAGATGATTCTATAAAATCAAGTTTACAAAGTGAAATGGAAAAACTAGAAGAATATTTAGAATTACAAGATAATATTCTTAACTTAAAGGTAAAATTTGATAGAGATAAATATAAAGAATATTATAAAAAAGTAGAAAGTATAGAAGATGAAAATATTAAAGAAAAATTATTATTAACTTTAGCTACAGTTAAAAATGGAGCACCTTTAAATATAGAACCGGGAATACATTTACTTACATATGATGGAATGGAATATTATGAAATAGTACCTCCTATTCCAACAACTAATATGCCTTTATTAATTTATTTACATGGAGATGGAGAATTTGGTAAAGGCTTTTATAATTTAGCTACTAGTAGAGTTTCAAATTATTTCTTAAATGGTACAGCTTTTGATATTGAAGATTTTCTAGTTTTAATGCCAAAAGGTGGAAATCAAAATAATTGGCTAGCTAGTGGTATACCTGAAAAAATAATTGGCTTAATTAATTATAAACTAGATGATTATCAAATGGATGTTGATAGAGTAATATTAACAGGGCATTCAAGAGGCGCTATTGGAGCTTGGGGAATTGCTAACAGATATCCTGATTTGTTTTCAGCATTAATTCCAGTAAGTTGTAACCCAGCAGGAATTAACGTTTCAAATTTTGCAAATATTTGTGTACGCGCATTTAATAGTAGTCATGGTGGAGATGAAATTTATTATAGAAATGTAACTGCAAATTATATAAGTCAAATACAAAGTATTGGAGGTCCAGCAGAACAAATAGTAATTCCAGATGCAACACATAGTGCATTACTTAATTATCTTCTTTCTGATGATACAATAACATGGGCATTAGATCAAGTTAAACAAAGATAGGTGAAATTATATGGAAAAACAAAAAACAATAGTTTTTAAAGTAAGTGATAATATTAAACAAAAAATGATTGATTATTATTATCTTTTACAAAGAGATAAAAAACCACCTTACTCTATTTTTCAAGCTGAAGAAGGTGGAACAGTTATTACTTTATATGAAAGTGGTAAAGTAATGTTTCAAGGAATAAGTGCAGATATTGATGCTAATATGTGGAAAGATTTAGAAAGTCATTTTAATAATAGAGATATTGATGAAGAATTAAAAGAAAAAGAAGAAAAAGATGATGATAAAACATATTACTATTATGATGCGATTGGTAGTGATGAAGTTGGTACTGGAGATTATTTTGGTCCAATTATAGTAACCGCTACTCTAGTTACTAAAGAAACAAGAAAATTATTAGAAGATTTAAAAATAATGGATTCTAAAAAAATGACAGATGATAAAATTAGAAGATGCGCTCCAATACTTATGAAAAATATTCCTTATGTAACATTTACCCTATCCAATCAAAAATATAATGAACTATCAAGTAAAGGATTTAACATGAATAAAATAAAAGCTATCCTTCATAATAGAGTTTTATATGAACTAGCTAATAAAGGATATGCTTATCATAAAATTATTGTAGATCAGTTTACTTCTCCTAGAAGTTATTTTACTTATTTAAAACAAGAAAATATAACTGATAAAGTAACTAAAATTACATTTTTAACTAAAGGTGAAAGTAAACATTTAAGTGTTGCAGCTGCTAGTGTTATAAGTAGATATTTATTTTTAGAAGAAATGGATAAATTATCTAATAAATATAATATTACTATTTTAAAAGGTGCTAGTGATAAAGTAGATGAAATAGCAAAACAAATTGTATCTAAATATGGTGAAAAAGAATTATATAAAATTGCAAAAATTAATTTTAAAAATACAGATAAAATAAAAAAGTCATAAGACTTTTTTATTTAGTAAGGATTTAGATAAATTATAAAATTGATTCTATAATTATAAAAGCAAAATAAATTAATATTGCTATCCAAATATTTGTACCACCCTTTTTTATACAAATATTAATTAATTCACTTTCATTTGCATTTGGATTATTAGTTTTTATTTTTTGAATCTTATTTTTAACATAAGCAATATACCATTTATTAAAATTAATACACAAGATTATTATAAAAACAAATGCTATTATAGTATAAATGTTATTAGGTAAAAATTTTAAAATTAAAATTATAATCATTCCTATAATAGAAGGAATATAAACTTTTCTATAAAGAGTATATAACCAACTTAATAGCGCTGGTATAGAAAATTTTTGTAATATTATTTTTTGATAATTATTTCCTATATATGCTATTAATAATTTTTCATCTAAAGTAGTAGCATTATTAATCAAGCTATATATTTGATTATTTTCTTGATTTTTTTCTTCAGTAGATTTTTTATTATATTTTACTATAATATATATTAATGATGGTATTACTAAAAACCAACAAACAGCTGCTAATCGTCTAAAAGTTATTATAATTGGATATTTATCTATTAATTGATAGTCTAAAATAAAATCTTCTTGAGAACGACATATAATTTCTGTTACCAAACTACATACAACCATTAAAATACCACCTAGAAAAAATAAAAGAGGTATCCACCATTTTAATTTTTCCTTCTTTTGTGGTGATTGCTGTATATTATTATCTTCTATATTATAATTTTGCATATTTTCCATAAGTTACCTCCAATTGTATTATAGTATATATATATATATTGCAAGTTTTTTTTAAAATTTTTAATTTTTTTATGAAATTTATAATCAAAACAAAAACCCAAACTTCTTAAAAATTTGGGTTTTTATTTATCAAATCATAGATTTTTAATTATCTTCTAAGTTTTTCCATAATTAATTTTCTATTTCTATTACTTACAAGTACAATTACTAATGTAGCAATAGATGTAATTAAAATATTCCAAAATACTAATATTGAAGTGTTAGTTGAAACTTTTTCTTTAGCCATTTCTTCAAATACATCATATTTTTCTTCACTATCAATTAAATTTTCAATAGCATCTTCAATATCAGAATTATATGAGCTTCCATATCCTGCAAATGACTTATCTCCAATAATGATAAATGGAATACCAAATTCTTGTGAATTAACATCATATTTTAAGAATGTACCTACTTTATTCATTAATTCAACGTTATTAGCATCATACCAAGTTTCAAATGTAACAAAATTAATATTTTTACCATATTTATCAAGTAAAGTATCATTTACATAATTAAAGAAATCAGAACAATGAGGACAACCATTACCTCTAAATACATAGATTGTGATTTTATTATCTCCATCAAATTTAGTCAAATCACGTTCAATTCCTTCATCTTTAAATACTTCTTCTAATGTTTTAGTTGCATAATCTTCTAAATTAATTTTTTCAGCATTAGTTTTTCCAATCATTAGAAATGATGCTAGTAACATTACTGCTACAAATAAAAATTTATTTTTCATATTACCTCCTGTAACAATTATAACAAAGTTAAATTTATTATTCAATTATTTTAAGCCTAATTTCACACACTCTTCATTAATAGAATCATCATAACTTAAAAATTTTTCAGATGTATGATTATTTGATACATAATTAATACCTTCTATATAATTAATTGTACTATCAATTTTATAATTAACATAGTTATCTAATTCCATATATTTATGTTTTAATTTATTTAAAATATCATATATTTCAAAAATACAATCTATATTATTATATTTTTTTAAAACTATTAAATATTTTTTTATTTTTTTAAATATTATTTTATCATTTTTTAAATAATCTATTAATTGATACAAATTATTATATAAATCATTAAATACATCATCTACATCAAATCTATGTAATTTAAATTGTAGTTTTAATTGTTTTAATCTTAATACTTTTACATAAAGTGAAAATATTATTGTAAGTCTTAAATAATTTATTACTTTATTTGTTTCTAAAATATTTTTTATATAAACTTTTCCTAAATCTTTTTTTGTTTGTTCATAAACTATTATATCTTCTATATTTGTATTATTAAATGCATTATCTAAAAACATTATAACAAGATATTCTAAGTTTTCATCTGTAGAATTACCTTCTTCATCTGTTATAGAATCATAAATCATTGAACTAATAATATTTAAAGTTTCATTTTCTAAATCAGGTTTATGTTTTTTAATAAGTTCTTCTATTTTATTTTCTAATTCTTTATTCATTTTATACCCCTATAATTTTGATATTTTTTTAATTTTATCTAAAATAACTAATGATTCCATTGGAGTTATTTCTAGTGGATTAATTGTATCAATATATTTTCTTAATTCATCTTCTTTTGGTTCTGTAAAATCTAATTCTAATTGTTTTACATGCTTTTGAGTTTTTTCTTTACTTTCATACATTTCTAATAGTTCATTAGCTCTTGTTATAACTGAAGATGGTAAATTTGCAAGTTTAGCAACATTTATTCCATAACTTTTATCAACAGCTCCATCTAATACTTTATGTAAGAATGTAATATCACCCTCTTCTTCTGATATTGTAACATGAACATTTTTAATATTAGAAAAATTATTTTCCATACTAGTAAGTTCATGATAATGAGTTGAAAATAATGTTTTACATTTTATATTATTAGCAATATATTCAATAATAGAACCAGCTAAACTCATACCATCATATGTACTAGTACCACGACCTAATTCATCAAATAAAATTAAACTATTTTTAGTTGCATTCATAAGTGCATTTGCACTTTCTTTCATTTCAACCATAAATGTTGATTCTCCACCTACTAAATCATCACTTGCTCCAATACGAGTAAATATTTTATCAAATATTGGAATATTACATTTCTTAGCAGGTACAAAAGATCCTATTTGATTTAATATTGCTATTATACCCATTTGTCTCATATAAGTTGATTTTCCACTCATATTAGGACCAGTTATGATAAGTACATTAGTATCTTTTCCTAATATAATATCATTATCTATATATTCCCCTTCAATAACACTTTCAACTACAGGATGTCTTCCATTAATTATTTCAACAATACCTTCTTCATTAATATTTGGTCTTACAAAATTATTTTCTTCAGCAATTGTTGCAAAAGATTGCATAACATCATAATATGCTATTTTACCAGATACTATTTGCAAAGATGATATATATTTTTTTATTTCATCTTTTATATTACAAAATATTTCATATTCTAAACTATTTAATCTATCTTCAGCATTTAGTATCATATTCTCTTTTTCTTTTAATAATGGTGTAATATATCTTTCACAATTAGTTAAAGTTTGTTTTCTTTCATATTGAAATTCATCTTTAACTTGCATTATTTGTCCTTTAGGTACTTCTATATAATAACCAAATACTTTATTAAATCCAATTTTTAATCCTTTAATATTAGTTCTTTCTTTTTCTTCTGTTTCAAAATTAGAAATAAAATCTTTTCCATTAGTTTTAATATCTCTTAGTTCATCTATTTCAGCATTAAAACCTTCTTTAATAAGTCCTCCTTCTTTTAATGTAACAGGAGAATTTTCTTTAATTGATCTTTCTATTAAATCTATTAATTCATCAAATGTTTCTAAAGGTTCTAAATTAAGAGTTGTTAATATATTATTTATATCAGGAAATACTCTTAAACTATTTTTAAGTTGTAACAAATCTCTAGCATTTACTGAAGAACATGCTACTTTACCAGTTAATCTTTCTAAATCATATATTTCATATAAAAATGATTTAAGTTCACTTTTTAATATAAATTCATCTATTAATTTTTGTACTAAATCATGTCTTTTAGTTATTTCTTCTTTATTTATAGATGGACTAATAATATAACTTTTAAGAAGTCTACTTCCCATAGCAGTTTTAGTTTTATCCATAAAACCTAATAAACTATTTTGTCTATCTTTATTTCTCATAGTTTCAATTAATTCTAAATTTCTAATACATTCTTTATTAAGTTCTAAAAATAATTTATTGTCTACTACTTCTAAATGTTGTATATGACTTAAATCTTGTTTCATAGAATTAACTAAATAATTTAATACTAAAGATGTAGTTTTAATTAATTTTTCATCTTCAATACTATCAAATACATTATTATTTTTATAAGTACTATCATCATTATAAAATGATACATATATATTATAGTTTGTTTTTAATTTAAATAATAATTTAGAATCAAAATTATCATCTACTACAATTTCTTTAATATTTAAATTTACTATATGACTTATTAATTTTTCTTCTTCATGTGCTATATAAGTAGAATATACTTTTCCACTTAATAAATCTGCATAAGATAAAACATAAGCAATATTATAATCTCTAATACTTGCAATAAAATTAAAGTCTTTTTCATTTACTATTTCAGGATTTGTAATAGTACCAGCACTTACTATTTGTATAACTTCTCTTTTAACAATACCTTTTGCTGTTTTAGGATCTTCTACTTGTTCACATATAGCAACTTTATATCCTTTTTCTATAAGTTTTTCTAAATATATATTAACAGCATGATGAGGAACACCACACATAGGAACCTTTTCACTAAGACCTGCTTGTTTACCAGTTAAGGTTAATTCTAATTCATGAGATGCAATTATAGCATCATCAAAAAACATTTCATAGAAGTCACCTAATCTATAAAATAATATTATTCCTTCATATTCACTTTTAGTCTTAAGATATTCTTTCATCATAGGACTAACATTATTTAAATTTACATCTTTTCTTTCCATAATTTTTATTATATAACATTTAAAAAAAGTTTAAAAGTAAAATTTAATACATAATTTTAAATTTATTATGATTTTTTAATATTAAAAATAAGAGAAAATATTAAACTTCCTCTTATTAATTTTATTTTTTATTTAAACAACATAAATTTACTTAAATTATAAAATAGGACATACTAGTCTTTCTTCTAAACTTTCATAATTTGGAAGACTTGTACTTTTTATATCTAATGCTTCATTTATTCCATCAAACATACAATTTAAATCAGCATCTTCATTTATTGTAAAATTACTTAAATCTAATGTAATTAAATTTTCACAATTATAAAACATGAGTCTCATATTTGTTACTCGTGATGTATTAAAATTTCTTAAATTTAATGTGGTTAAACTTGAGCAACCAGCAAACATAGCATACATATCTGTTACTTGTGAAGTATTAAAGTTCTCTCCAAATGTTATTGATTGTAAACTTGTACAACCATAAAACATACTATTCATATT
>CANRCA010000007.1 GCA_947628985.1 uncultured Bacilli bacterium
GTAATATAAATAAAAAAGATGAATATCCAAAAGTAGAAGCAGTATGGGAAGATTGCAGTGGAGGATATGAAATAGTAGATAAAAAATGTAAACCAAAAGAGTTTACAATAACATTTAATAAAGAGAATGGAACCGGAGGAAGTAATAACTTAAAAGTAAAATATAAAACAAAACTAGATAATATAGAAGTACCAACAAAACAAGATTATATATTTGATGGATACTATACAGGAAGAAATGGAGAAGGAACAAAATATTATGATAATAAAGGAGTAGCACAAGTAAATGCATATGAAGAAACAAGAGATATAACTTTATATGCTAAATGGAAAGGTAAATATACAGAAAATATATTGCATGGAACAGACCCAGTATTAGGAAGTGGAATGATACCAGTAAAAATAAAAGATAATGGAGAAGTAACATATGCAGATGTATATGATAAGTGGTATGAATATGGGCAAAAACAATGGGCAAACTCAGTAATATTAGTAGATAACCCAAGTAAAAACTATACAGCAGGAGAAGTAATACCAGAAAGTGACATACGTGCATATTTTGTATGGATACCAAAATATAAATATAAACTATTCAATATGGGAGATTATAATGGATATGAAACATCACAACCAGAAAGTCAAGTACAAGAAATAATTATAGAATTTGGAACAGGAAATACAGAAGAGAAAGATGGAATAGAATGTGTAACACCAATGACCAGTGGAGGAAGTGGTCAATGTAAAGTAGGAGAATACATGACACATCCAGCATTCAAATCAATACCATCAAATGGATTCTGGGTAGGAAAGTTTGAAATAGGATATAATCAAAATAACGATGTAAAACAACCTATAACATCTACAACAAGTTGGAAGTTATCAGTAGCACAAACAACACAAAATTATTCAAAAGAATTAGAAAATAAAATAATAGTAAAACCAAATGTATATTCATGGAAAAATCAAACAGTAGCAACATATTTTCAAAGTGCATACAATTTTAATAGAAATTTAGATAGTCATATGATGAAGAATACAGAGTGGGGAGCAGTTGCATATTTATCACATTCAAAATATGGAATGCAAGATGAAGTCAGAATAAATAATAATAGTAACTATCTTACAGGGTATGCAGCAGATATAAAAGATGCAGCAAGTAGTGCAACAGCAAATAAACCTTGGAATAATCAGGCAACAGGATATTTAGCAAGTACAACAGGAAATATAAGTGGTGTATATGACATGAGTGGTTGTACTTGGGAATACATGGCATCATATGTAGATGGAAAAGTAGGAAATAGTGGAATGGATGAAATAGTAACAAATGATATTTATTCAAAATACATAGATAAATATTCATCATCAAGTACACCAACATCATATAAATATAGAATACTCGGAGATGCTACAGGAGAATTAGGGGGTTTTTATAATACATTAAATTCGTGGTATGGAGATTTATCTTTATTTGTTCAACCTTTATATCAATGGTTTGGTAGAGGAGGTTTTGTGGGAGATGGTCAAAAAGCCGGACAATTTTTCTTCCATTCTTATACTGGTGCAGCTCAAACATATGTAGTTGGTTCACGATTGGTTTTAACTCCAACAAATTAAAAGAAAAATTAAAGAAAATTTTATAGCAAAAAATGTTAAAAATTTTCTTTTTTATTTTTGATTGACTTAAATAAAATAATAATGTTATAATAACCTAGCCAAATTATTGAAAAGAGGTATATTAAAATGAAAATTAGTGAAATTTTAAAAGAAATTCAAAAAGAAAATCAAAACAACAAAGGAATTAAATATTCAGATATTAATGATATTTGTACATCTAGTTTGCCATATCAAAAAAAATTAGAATTAATTAATAGTATCAATAAACAATCTAATGAAATTTTTAAATCTTCAAATATTGCTAAAACTAACTTAGAAGAAGGATACTATATAAGTAATATGGAAAATAAACAAAAGAAAATTAAAAATAAATTACTTTATCAATTACCTTTATCTTTAGGAATAACAGGATTTAGTGGATATAACATATATACTTTTATAGATTATGTAATAGATAATGAAAATTTATTAGAACTACAATCACAAGATTTATTAAGTTTATTAGTAATGATATTTATTATACCAATAATGTCTGGTGTAATTGATATCGCTACTATTAAATCTTATATTGACTATAAAAAATATAATGTAGAAATAGATTCATATAAATTAAGACTTAAAGATAAACATAGATAATTATATAACTAATATTTCATTAATTTTTTTATAATATAAATATGTTGAAATTATTAAATTAACTATTATTGAAATTATTAAACTATACATACCTATTTTTAAAAATGAAAATATTATTATAGTAAATATTCTTATAAAAGATGTTTTAATAGTAATATTCATTGCTTCTTTACTTTTACCTAATGCTTGAAGAGAATTTATTAAAGGATATTCTACATAAAATAGCATTGTAAATGGAGAAAGTAATTTTATATAATCTATACCTTCTGTTGTATTATATAAAATATTTAAAAAGAATTTAGGAAATAAAGTAATTATTATAGTAGAAATACCACCTATAAAACATGAGATTAAAACAATTTGTTTTATTCTTTTTTTACACATATCAATATTTCTTATTTTATAATATTTAGATAATTCTGGTACTAAAGATGTAGCCATATTTTGTGTAAAAAATTGAGGCATTAATAAAGTAGATAAAGCATATGCATTAACAACACCATATTCATATACTATATAGTCTTTTGAATATCCTACAAATAAAAGTATATTTGTAAGAACAATTGGTTCTAAAAAATATGAAATAGAACCAATTATTTTACTAAGTGTCGCAGGTATACAAAATTCCATTACTTTTTTAATATCATTAAAATTTATTTTAAAATCAGATTTTTTAAATTTAATTTTTGGAAAATATTTAAGCATTACTATTTGTGATGATACTTCTCCAATAGTATTTACAAGTATAATAAAACATATCGTATGTATTAAACTAATATTTAAGAAATAATTTATAAATAATAAAATTAATATTAATCTTACAACTTGTTCTATAAAATTAGAAAGCATATATGGCATCATATTTTGTTTTCCCCAAAGATAACCTTTTACAATAGCAGATATACTTATAAATGGCATAGTAAGAGAAATACAAATTATAGGAAATAATAAATTAGAATCTTTTAATAAATTAGTAGATAATATTGGTGCAAATAAAATAACTATAATAATTATAAAAATATTTATTAATAAAGATATTGGTATAATTGAAATAAATAATGTTTTAGCACGAGAACTTTCTTCAGATATAATTTTAGATATAGCATTAGAATATGAAAATACAGCAATTACACTAAGAAGAGATGAAGTAGGGGATAACATACTATAAATACCCATTCCTTCTGCTCCTAAATATCTAGTTATAATTATTTTTAATATAAATCCTACTAATTTACCAAATATTCCACCAATTAATAATACAAGTGTTGATTTTATAAATACATTATCTTTTATTTTATTTAACATAATAAAGTATATGATTAAAATATTTTATTATTTACTTAACTAATTATAAATGTTATATTTAAAATGGTGAAATTATGAAAAATAAATTTACAAATTTATTTAAAAGAAAATCAAAAGAAAAAGTAGAAGAAGATGAAAATGAAGAAGACTATGCTGTAAATAATATTACTTATAAAAGTTTAAAAAATAATAGATACTTTTTAATTTTTGATACTTTAAATGAAAAAGAATTAGATAATTTAAAATATATAAATAAAGATTCTATAGTAGAATTATCTTTTGATAATTCATATGAATATTTTAAAGTAGCAAAAAGATTAAAAGAAATTGGTTTTCGTGGTGACATTAAATTTTATCTTAAAAATCAAAAAGAATTTGATAAAGAAATGAATAATTATTTTGAAGAATTAAAAGATATGAATATTGTTATCGGTGGTTATGCTTTTCTTTCAAATAAATATAGTTTTTCTAAATATATTGAAAATAATAAAAGAATTGATAATTTTATAAAACCTGCTTTAAATTTAAGTCCTTTTGAAAAGTATTTGTATGCTTATAATATTGTTAAAAGATATAAAGAATTTAATGAAAGTAGTAATCCAAATGATTCAAGAGATATATATCAAATATTAGATAATGATTATATTGTATGTGTAGGATTTTCAAATTTTTTAGGTATTTTATTAGATAAATTAGGTATAGAAAATGAAGAATATTCACAAAATGTAGATACTGGTTTAGATAATATATCAGTAAATAGAATAGTTCTTCCAGATGATGCATTGGTTAAACTTGAAGGACATGAAAGAAGAAAAATAAATTTAGTAGATCCAAAATATAATATAGATGGATATTTTATCGCAGATCCTACATGGGATAATGATTTAAAGAATGATTCATATGTGTATGCTTTAATGACTAATAGTGAATATGTATTAAATTATAGATATAATGCTTATCAAAGAAAAGATGTTTTTGAAATATTTTGTGTTGATAATTTAGATGAATTTTATAAAAAAATTAATATTTATTTAGATAAAACTGAAAATTCAGAAGAAAAATTAATTTATTCTATGTTAGATGAATTTAAAAAATTAGATAATAATTTTTATAAAGAAGTAATTAGTAAATTTCCAAAAGTAAATGATATAGAAATTTCTATGATACCAACTATAGAAAATAATGTTTTATCTAATAAAGATATAAAAGAAATATTTTTCTTTATAGGAAATCATATAATTAAAAAATCAAATAATATTATATCTGGTGAAACATTAAAAGAAGGTATTACTGTTATATATAGAGATGTTTTAGGTTTTAAAGGAAAACAATTAGAAGAAATTATAAATGAGATTATGGAATATAATAAAGAGAGATATAAAGTATGTTTTCCTAAAAGATATGTATTAGATAAAGATGATAATTTAGTATCTATTATGAGTGAACATAGTAAATTTGATGAAAATGAATCAAAAAAAATGTAAAGTATTAAAAATTGTATTGAATTAAAAGAATATGTATGGTAAAATTAAATTAACCTAGAGAGGAAATATAGCAGAATAAACCGGCTATGTAATATTATAGGGGGACTAATTAATATATGGAGTTGAATATTGCCATTAGGCAAGATCCCGAGTATGTTATGTGTCCTACCACCTCGTGTCAGTGCGAGTTTTTATTACACTATATTTACACTAGGTTTTTTATTTGCTATAATATGTATGTCAAAAGGGTGATAAAATATGAATCTTGTTAGACTTGAAAGTCTAGTTGGTAGTGAAAATATTGAAAAGATAAGAAAACTAAAAGTTTTAGTTTTAGGATTAGGTGGAGTAGGAGGATACGTAGTTGAATCATTAGTTAGATGTGGAGTTGAAAATATAACTCTTGTAGATGGAGATACAATCAAACCTAGCAATATTAATAGACAAATAATAGTGACATCTAAAAATATTAATAAATATAAAACAAAAGAATGGAAAAAAAGAATTAAATTAATAAATAAAAATGCTATTGTAAATATAATAAATACACATATTACAGAAGATAATATAGAAATATTATTTAGTGAAAACTATGATTACATTGTTGATGCTTGTGATTCAACTAAAGTTAAAGTAAGACTAATAAGAGAGTGTGATCAAAGAAATATTAAATTAATCGCATCAATGGGAACAGCAAATAAATTAAATGCTACTAAATTAGTTATTACAACACTTGATAAAACACAAACAGATCCTCTTGCTAAAAAAATTAGAAGAGAACTTGGTAAAGATAAAGATTTAATGGAAAAAGTAGTAGTAGTTACTTCTACTGAATCTCCAATAAATAATAATATGTTAGGTTCAACAGCATATGTTCCAGCAGTTTGTGGTCTTTATATAACAAATTATATAATAAATGATGTAATTAAATAAAAATGATTTTAAATAGAAAAATTAAAATATTATTAATATAATTTTTAATATTCCTTGAAAAAACTTAGCATTTATGATATTATGAATATGTCAAGGAAACTTGAATAAAATAAAAAAGAGAAACATTTATTATTAGCAGTGAATGTCTTCTCAAATAAATTTGGTAGACACTCTATCTGTATAGAGCGTCTTTATTTTTTAATTACAAGTATTAAAATGACAAGTAAAAATAATATGATACAGGTATATCTTAGTAGTTTAATATTATAATCACGTTTTTTCACTATATCACTCTCCCTTCATAAAGAATGGAGAAGACACTCACGATAAATGTTTCTATAGCAATTATAACAAACAATTGTTTATATGTGAACATTTTTTTATTGTTTTATTTTTTGATTAAAATTATACATTTCTGTTTCAAATTTATTTTTTCTAGGATTATAGTATTTTCTTCCTTTTAAGTTATCAGGTAAATATTGTTGATCTACCCAATAATTTGGATAATTATGAGGATACTTATAATTAGGACTAGTAGTTCTAATATGTTCTGGTATTCTTCCAACATTACCAGACATAATATCTTGAATAGCGGCATTAATCGCAGCATCTGCTGAATTAGATTTAGGGCTAAGTGCCATTTCAATTACTACAACACTAAGTGGTTTTACAAGTTCTGGATATCCAACTCTTTCACTTGCTTCAATCGCAGCAACTACTTTAGGACCAATACCAGGATTTGCAAGACCTATATCTTCATATGCTATTACTATCATTCTTCTATAAATAGAATCATAATCTCCAGATACAATTAATCTTGCTAAATAGTGAAGGGCAGCATCCACGTCACTTCCTCTAATACTTTTTTGAAAAGCAGAAAGCATATCATAATGTCCGTCTTCATTTTTATCAGTAAAAAAAGATGGTTTTGAATTAACTTCATTTATATTTTCAATAGTTATTTCTTTATTAAATCCATAATAAATAAATTCTATTAAATTATAAGCATATCTAATATCTCCATCAGAAAGTTTAGCTATATATTTTATAGTTTTATTATCCATTTTAATATCAGGAAGTACTTCTTTTACTCTTTTTAATCCTTTTATAATATCATCTTCACTTAAAGCATGTAATTCTAAAAGTTCACATCTACTTCTAATAGCTTGATTAATAGAATGATATGGATTTGAATTAGTAAGACCAATTAAAGTTATAAGACCACTTTCAATATAAGAAAGAAGTATATCTTGTTTATCTTTATTCATTCTATGAATTTCATCTACTATTAAAATTATTCCATTATAAAGTTTAGCTTCTTCAATAACAACTTCAAAATCTTTTTTAGAATTAATAGTTGCATTAAGAAGTCTATATCTCATATTAAATTCATTCATTAAAGCAAGAGCAATAGTAGTTTTACCAGTACCACTTTTACCATAAAATATTATATTAAAAAGTTTCTTTTCACGAACTAAATTACTAAGAACTTTATTTTTTCCTATTAAATGATCTTGTCCTAAAACATCATTTAATTTATTAGGTCTTAATTTATTTGCTAATAATTCCATATTACCACCAAAAATATTGTAACTTATTTCCAATAAAAAGTCTATTAAAGTAAATTATTTTTAAATCTATATATTTTAAAGTGATATAAAACAAAAATTATTTAAAAATTATTCATTATAATTTATGTTTTTTCATATTGTTTTTAATTAATTCAATTATATGGAATCAAATTAATTTTTTATATAGAAATGTTTTAGATTTCTATACAACTACAAAAAATATTAAAATTTTAAAATATTTTTATTGATAGAAAAGTTTATATGTGATAAAATTGAATCGTAGTAGACTAAAGGAGGAAGAATATATGGCATTTGAATCTTTAAAAAAAATATTGACAACTGAAGTTGATGATGAAGAAGATTATGAAGAGGTAAAAGAAAGTAATAAAAGTAGTAATAAAGAATATAAAAATAAAACAATATTAGTAGAACCAAGAGCTTTTTCAGAAGCACAACAAATAGCAGATTATTTAAAAACTAAAAATCAAGTTGTTGTTAATTTTAAAAGAGTCACATCAGATGTTTCTAAAAGAATAATGGATTTTTTAAATGGAATCATTTATGCAATTGATGGAACTATGGAAAAATTAGGTCCTGGTATTGTTATTTGTGCTCCTAAAGGTTTTGAAATAGAAGGAAATATTTCAGAAGATGAATCTAAAAAGAGTACTAAAAAAGATGATTTAGGAGAATGGTAATAAAAAAATAAAAATATAGAGGTGGAGCATGAGAAAGTTTGATACTGTTTTTCGCGGGTATGATAAGTATCAAGTACAAAATTGCTTAGATGAAATTATTAAGCGATATGAGACTTTACTTAACAAAAGCAAAAAAACAGAAGAAGAAAATAAACAATTATTAGAAAAACTAGCATATTATCAAAATATAGAAGAAACTATGAATAGAGCTATATATAATGCAGAAACTACTGGAGATCAAATTAAAAGTAGTGCTAGAAAAGAAGCAGAAGCTTTAGTAAGTGAAGCAAGACATAATGCTAGTAGAATAATAAATGATGCTTTATTAAAAGCAGAAAAAGCTCAAAATCATGCTGACCAATTAAAAAGAAATACAGAAGTATTAAAAAGAAGATTAAGACAAATAATAGAAAATCAATTAGAAGTTATAGATGAAATAGAAAATGTAGATTTTAGTAAAGTAGATGATAGATATTAATCTACTTTTTATTTTTAATTTGTGTTAAAATAATTTTGAGGTATTACTATGAAATATATTCCATTAAATATTAAAACTGAATATGATTTAATGAATAGTCTAATTAAAATAGATGATTTAATTTCATATGCTAAATTAAATGGATATAACACTCTTGGAATAACAGATTCTAATATGTTTGGTACATATGAATTTATTAATAAATGTAATTTAAATAACATTAAACCAATTATTGGAATAGATATATTTGTTGAAGATATAAACTTATTAATATATGCTAAAAATTATGATGGATATGTTTCATTATGTAAAATAGTAAGTAAAAAAAATATAGATAATATTACTTTAAATGATATAAAAGAACACTCAAATAATATTATTGTTGTATGTAAAAATAATGATTATTTAAAATTAAAAGATTTATTTACTTATATATTTATTAAATTTAATAATGAAGAAGAAAAAGAATTATCATTAAAATTAACTGATGATATAGTTTATATAGATGAAATAAGATATTTTAAAGATAGTGATAAAGAATATTTTAAATATTTAAAATATATTGATGAAAATAAAACTATAGATGAAGAAATTAAATTTAATAATACTTATTTTAAAGACATTAAAAATGAATTTTGTATTACAAGTACACTTAAATTTTCTGATTTAATAAATATTACACTTCCAAAAAGTAAATATCATATTCCTATATATAATGAAAATTCACTTGCATATTTAAAAGCATTATCTAAAAAAGGACTTGAAAAAAGACTTAATGGAGAAGTAAGTGATAAATATAAAAATAGATTAGTGTATGAACTTAGTGTTATTGAAAAAATGAATTATGTTGATTATTTTTTAATTGTATATGATTTTGTTTTATTTGCAAAAAAACATAATATATTAGTAGGTCCTGGAAGAGGTAGTGGAGCTGCTTCATTAGTTAATTATGCTCTTGGTATTATAAATATAGATCCATTAAAATATAATTTAATATTTGAAAGATTTTTAAATCCAGATAGAATTACTATGCCTGATATAGATATAGATTTTGATAATTTAAAAAGAGAAGAAGTAATAGAATATGTAATAAATAAATATGGAAGTGAAAATACAGCTAGAATTATATCTTTTAATACAATGCTTCCTAAACAAATAATAAGAGATATATCTAAAGTATTAAAAATGGAAAATAGTTTAATTGATAGAATATGTAAAACTATTAAAGATGAAAAAAATTTTAATGAACTTAAAAATAATAAAGAATTTAATTTAATAGTATCTAGAAATGAAGATGCTAAAAGATTAATTAATATATGTGATAAATTATGTGGACTTAAAAAAAATACTAGTATGCATGCAGCAGGTGTTGTAATAAGTGATGAAAGGTTAGATACATTAATGCCACTATATAAAAGTAATAATGTTATATTAACAGGTTATAGTATGGAATATATTGAATCTTTAGGTTTATTAAAAATGGACTTTTTATCAATTAAAAATTTAAATACTATTTCAAATATATTAGAAGATATTAAATCAAATGGACAAGACATAGATTTAAATAATATAGATTTAAATGATAAAAAAACATTAGATTTATTTAAGTATGCTTATACTAGTGGTATATTTCAATTTGAAAGTTCTGGAATGAGAAATTTTTTAAAATTATTAGAAGTTGATAATTTTAATACATTAGTAGATGCCATAGCATTATATAGACCAGGTCCAAGAGACATGATTAATGAATATATCTTAAGAAAAAAAGGTAAAAAGAAAATAACATATTTAGTTAAAGAATTAGAACCTATTTTAAAAAGTACTTATGGAATAATTATATATCAAGAACAAGTATTAGAAATATTAAGATTAATCGCAGGTTATTCTTATTCAGAAGCAGATTTAATAAGAAGAGCAATGTCTAAAAAGAAACAATCAATAATTGAAAATGAAAAACAAAGATTTATGGATGGTGTTTTATCTAAAGGTTATACTAAAGATATAGCAAATCAATTATATGATTTAATTATTAAATTTTCTTCTTATGGTTTTAATAAATCACACTCAGTAGTTTATTCATTAGTAGCATTTCAAATGGCATATTTAAAAATAAATTATACAATATTCTTTATGAAAAATTTACTTAATATGAATAAATCAAGTGAAAAATTAAAAGAATATATTGATGAAGCACATTTATTAAAACTTGAATTTGAAAAACTAAGTATTAATAATTCTTCATATGAATTTGAAATACATAATAATAAATTAGTTTTACCTTTTAGTATGATAAAATCTATTGCTAAAAATGTAAGTGAAGAAATAGAAGAAGAAAGAAGTAAAGGTAAATTTAAATCATTTTATGATTTTATGATTAGATGTTATGGTAAAAGTATCAATAAAAGAATAGTAGTATCTTTAATAGAATGTGGTGCTTTTGACGAATTTAATATTAATAAAAAACAATTAATTGATAATTTTGATGAAGTATTAAATTATGTTAATCTATGTAAAGATTTAAATATGATTATGGAAGAAGAACCAACTTTTGAAGATATAAATGATTATGATGATAAAGAAATGATTAATAAAGAAATACAAAATTATGGATTTTATTTATCATTTCATCCGGTTACTAAATTTGATAGGAGTAATTCTATAACACTAAAAGATTATAAAAATTATTTTGATAAAACAATTACTACTATTTTATATGTTGAAAGTATTAAAACAATTAAAACTAAAAATAATGATAAAATGGCATTTATAAAATTAAGTGATGAATATGGTGTAGTAGATGGAGTTATATTTAAAGATCAATATGATAAACTATATGATATAGAAAAAAATAATGTATATAAAATAAATGCTAAAGTTGAAAAAAGAAATAATACATATCAATTAGTAATTTATAATATGATATTACTTAGTGTTTAATAAGAAAAAAAGTACATAATAATAAAGGTGAATATTATGTACTTTATTAATTTCTTTTTTGTATATTCTATACTTGGATTTATATGTGAATCAATTATGACATTATTTATGAATAATGGTTTTAAAAGTGGACTATTAAAAGGACCTTATACACCTATATATGCTTTTGGTGGCTTTATTATATTATTTATTAATAAAATAATAGATAAATTTAAAATAAATAAAATATTAAAAGTAATTTTATTATTTATTTTTTCATCTATAATATTATCTTTATTTGAATATATGTGTGGACTTTTAATAGAAAAAATATTAGGTATGGTATATTGGGATTATTCTAATCAATTATTTCATATAGGAAAATATACATCAGTATTAATGGCTTTTATATGGGGTACTTCTTCTATATTATTTATATATGTAATACATCCTTTATGTAATAAAATTATTTTAAAAGTTCCAAATTATATTTCATTTATACTAATTATTATATTTATAATAGATTTTATTTTTAGTATTATTAAGTTTAGTTAAAAAAATTGAATTATTCATTTTTTCTTCCACATATTGGACAAAAATTACTTTCTACTTTATGACCACAATTAGGACAATAATTATCTTTATATTTCATTTTTCTATCAATAGAAGAAATATTTTTAATTTTTTTAAGAACATAAGCATACATCGCTATTACAAATATAAAGAATATTATGATAAAAATAAGTCTTTGTGAAAATATACAATAATCATATATACCATGTGTTATTGTAGGAACAATTATACTTAATAAAAGATATTTCTTTTTTAAATCTTTATTATTATTTAAATCATTAAGTTTTGCAAGTCCTAAATAATAACCCATAAGCATACCATTACAAGCATGACTTGGCACTGCTAAAACAGCTCTCATAATACCAGTTACAATACCATTTCCATATACATATAATATATTTTCAAAAAAAGCAAATCCAATGGAAACAAAAATACAATATAATATAGCATCATATAAATAATCAAAAGCTTCATGATTATAAGAAATTTTATAAGCAATAATCCATTTTGAAAATTCTTCTACTAAAGCAACTCCTATAAATATATTTATAAATAATTCAATTAAATTTAAATTACTTGGATCAGCATAAAATATTGGAAAAATTTTTAATAATGCACTTATAATTAATACTAAAAAACAAGAACCAATACCTCCTAAAAATAATTTTACTAATAATTTTAATGGCTCTTTTTCTTTATCTATTTTATAAATATAAAAACCAATTAAAAATATAGGTAAAACAGAAATAATAAAAAGAATTAAATTATATATCATATCTTAATACCTCCAATTTTAAAATCATATGCTTAAATATTTCTAAATGTTAAATATAATTCTACAAGAAACCAAACAAGAATAATAAGTGCAATAACAAAAGGAATTGCTAATTTATCACAAGAGAAATCCAAAAAGGAATATAAGGGGAGAAATTAACAAATAATCATATAAAATTTTTCTATAAAATAAATATATAACACCCCAAAAAAGTGTATTATAAGAAAAATCTTTATTTTTAAGTTCTTCAGCATTTTCATCAATATAGCAATCTAATAATTCATTTATAATAATTTCAGATGAATTATTGTTTAAATTTTGTTTTTGTATATTATTTGATAAATTATTTTGAGGTGAATATATTTTAGTTTCACATACTCTACAAAAAGAATCATTTGAATCTATATTTAAACCACAATTAGGACAACTACTCATATTACTTTCTCCTTTATCTTAATAATAATTATAATAAAATAGATTTATATTTACAAGAAATAAGAAAGTTTAATTGAAAAAAAATGTAAAAAATGATATATTTATACTAGGTGAGAATATGGCAGTATTAGATAGTGTTTTTGGTGGTTATACTCTTAGAAACAGAAATAGAATATTAGATATTGTATCTAAAGTTAATAGTTTAAAGAGTGTATGTGAAAGAATAACTACAGATCAAACTAAAAGAAAATTTTCTATTGAACCTCAACATATATTAAAAGAAATGACTTTAGAAGAAAAAGCATTTTTAGATAAAACAAATGAATTTAGAAGAAGACTTTATAATGGAGAAAGTATTAATGATATATTACCAGAAGCTCTTGCTGTTGTAAGAGAAGCAATAAAAAGAAGACTTGGTATGTTTCCATATGACACACAAATAGAAGCCTCTAGTGCTATGATAGATGGATGCATTGCTGAAATGAAAACAGGTGAAGGAAAAACTTTAGTACAAATACTAACGTCTTATTTATATGCATTAAAATCTACATGTTCTCCTAATATGGAAGATTGGACTAGTGTACACATAATGACTTCTAATGATGCTCTTGCTAAAAGAGATGCTACTAATAATAAAAGTGTATTTGATTTACTAGGACTTACATCTAGTTTTGTAACAAGAAAAGATGAGATTGTAAAATCTAGTGATAGAAAACAAGAGCTTGCAAGAAGAGAAATATTTAAACATAAAAAAAGACAAGCTTATCAATGTGATATAGTTTATGCAACACCAAAAACTATTGCTTTTGATTATTTAGATGATAATACTGTATTAGATCCAAAAGATAAATTAATTACTAAAAAATTTGGTTATGCTGTTATAGATGAAGCAGATGATATATTATTCGATCAAGCAAATACTCCATTAATATTATCAACTAGTATAGATGAAGAAAATACAGATGAAAAACAACTATTAGATTTTTATAAATGGTCTACGGAACTTTTATATGGAAAAGAAGGTAGAAGAGAATTAAAAGGAACAATAGTAAAAACTAGAAAGAAAAATGAAAATATTAGTTTTAATACAGATTATTGTTTTGTTGAAGATAGTAATGAAGTATTCTTATCATCAAAACTCGAAGAAGCTTTATTTAAAGATTATGATAATTCATCGGATAGAAAAAAAGAATTATATAATTTAAGATATCTTGCATTACTTGATTGTATTGTAGCAAAACATTCATTTATTAGAGGCAAACAATATGAATTAATTTCATCTTCAAAAGAAGGGTATAAAAGAATAGGTTTAATTGATAGTAATATTGGTAGAATTAAAGCATCTAATAAATATGTTGGAAATATACAATATGCTATTGAAGCTAAAGAAGATTATTTTGAAAATAGAGAGGGTGGAGAAAAAAGATTTAGAATTGAAACAACAAAACAAAATAAAACAAAAGCTAAAATTATATATCCAGATTTTTTAAAATTATATAATGAAGTATCTGGTATGACAGGTACAAGTGATATAGAAGAATTTTTAGAATTATATAATTTAAGTACATATGAAGTACCTACAAGAAAGCCAGTAATAAGAGAAGATTTAGAAGATGAATTATATACATCAAAAGCTAAAAAATATTTAGCAATTTTAAAAGAATTAAAAGAATGCATAAAAACAGGGCAACCTGTTTTAATAGGAACAACTAGTGTACTTGAAAGTGAAGAAATATCTCAAATTTTATCACTTAATCGTATTTCTCATAATTTATTAAATGCTAATAACGAAGAAATGGAAAATGAAATTATTTCTCATGCTGGTGAAAAAGGTATGATTACTGTTGCTACTAATATGGCAGGACGTGGTACTGATATAAAATTAGGCCCAGGTGTAAAAGAACTTGGTGGTTTATATGTAATTGGAGTAAGTAAAAATAAAAGTGAAAGAATAGATAGACAATTAAAAGGACGTTCAGGAAGACAAGGAGACCCAGGAAAATCTAAACATTTTATATCACTTGATGATGAAATAGTAAAAGAATATTATGGTAATTCATTAAGTGGACTTAAGAAAACATTTGCTAGTTTAACAGGTAGAATAACAAATACAAGATTATTAAAATCTATAAATAAAGCTCAAAGTATAATTGATAGTAGAAGTAAACTAAATAGAAGAATAGAATCAAAATATAATGAAATATATAAAACTCAAAGAGATATTATATATAATATAAGAGAAAATTTATTAAATTCTAATCCTAAAGAATTTATATCATTATTAAAAAATAAAATAATACCAGAATATAGTTCTATTTTAGAAAAAGATGATATAGATAGTTCATTAATAGTGGCAAATCATTTAATAAATGTAAAAGACTGCTATAATTCAGATAATATAGGTGAAAGTATAAAAGATTCATTTAATAAAAGAATGTATGACACAATGAAAGATAATAATATAGTAGGTGCCGCTATTATTCCATATTTTAATAAAGTTAAAAAAAATATGTTAAGATCATTAGATGATTTTTGGTCTTCTCATATGGAAAGATTAGAAGAATTAAAAACAGAATCTAATATAGCATTAGTATCAGATGATACAATTAAATTATATTCAGAAAAAGCTACATATGAATTTTCAAATATATTAATACCTGGTATCTTAAATGAATGGTTAACATATGCAATTTGTCCTAATTTAAATTATGGTGAATATGAAATACCTATGAATATGGAAGAAAGTGAAAATATTATAAAAAGGTTAAATTTTAATTCAGATGAAACTAAAAAAATATAAAAATGTTCAAAATTTGCACATTTAATTTAATAAAAATTATTGACAAATTAATAAAAAATTATTTATTAATTTGTTTTTTTTTGTATAATTTAAATGCTTAAAATATATTTAAATTATAAAACTTATAATTATTATAAGTATCTTTTTTTAATAAATTAACATAATATATAATATAAATGTTGTTATTTTGTTGTAAAATGTTGCTAACTTGTTGATTTATAATAAAATGTATGATAAAATTAACAAAAGAAAGGATGTGTTATATGGAATCATTAAGTAGTGCTATAAATGTACAAGTTGATACTAAAGATAAAGAACAAGCAACTAATATTTTAAAGGATTTAGGATTAAATATGAGTACATTTATTAATATGGCTATAAAGCAAGTAATAAAAAATGATGGACTACCATTTGAGGTATCAAACCCCAAACCTAATAAAGAGTTATTAGAAGCTTTAGAAGAAGGAGAAGAAATTATACAAGAAATAAAAGAAGGAAAAAGAAAAGGGTATAGTAACGTTAATGAAATGATGAAGGATATACTAGATGATTAACTTTGATTTAAATACAAAATATAAAATTGACTTTACTAGTAATTTTAAAAGACAACTAAAAAAAATCATTAAACAAAATAAAAATATTCAAGAATTATTAGAAGTTATAACAAAATTAGCTAATCAAGAAGAATTAGATCCTAAATATAGAAATCATAGTTTAATAGATGATAAAACTTATAAAAATTGTAATGAGTGTCATATTAGACCAGATTGGCTTTTAATTTATAAATATGATAATAATGTTTTAGTTATAGTTTTATTTGCTACTGGTAGTCATAGTGAATTATTCAATAAATAATGTTTTTTAAAATTAAAGCTTTCATTAACTATTGACAAATTAATAAAAAATAATTTATTAATTTGTTTTTTTGTCATAAATAAAACATAATAACATAAATATTACTAAAAGTAGAAAGAGGGTTATTATGGATAAATCACAAATATTACAAAGTCTTGATAAAAAATCAGGAGGAGAAATATATTTAGGTGTGGTAGGAGCTGTTAGAACTGGTAAAAGTACATTTATTAAAAAATGTATTGAAACTTTAGTTCTTCCATACATGGATGATGAAATAGAAAAGAAAAGATGTATGGATGAAATACCACAAACAGCATCTGGCAAAACAATTATGACAATTGAACCAAAATTTGTTCCTTCAAATGCTGCTAGTATTAATATTAATGGGCTTACTACAAAAATAAAATTAGTAGATTGCGTTGGATTTATAACACCAGAAGCTCTTGGTTATCAAGATGAAATAGGAAATCCTAGAATGGTAAAAACACCATGGTTTACAGAAGAACTTCCTTTTGTAGAAGCAGCTGAGATTGGAACAGAAAAAGTTATTAAAGATCATGCTACAATTGGAATTGTTGTAACTACAGATGGTTCAATTGGAGAGTTATCTAGAAGCAATTATGTAGATGCAGAAGAAAAAGTAATAAATGAACTTAAAACAATAAATAAACCATTTATTGTAATTATGAATTCAACTCATCCAAATAATGTTGAAACTATGTCTTTAGTTAAAGGAATGAAAGAAAAATATAATGTTCCTGTTCTTCCAATTAGCGTAGAAAATATGACTGAAAATGATATTACTGAAATATTAAAAGAAGCATTATATGAATTTCCAATTGATCATATTGAATTTAATATTCCAGATTGGGTAGGAGTATTAAAACCAACACATCCATTAAAACAAACATTTATCTCTAAAATGAAAGAATCAATTACAAATGTAGATAAATTAAGAGATGCAGAAAATATTAATTTAAATTTAGAAGATAATAAAGAAATAACAAAAGCATATATTAGTTCTTTAGATACAGATAATAGTGAAGTAACAATTACTTTAGAAGCAAATGAAGAATTATATAATGATATACTAAAAGAAGTAGTAGGAGAAAATATTACATCAAAAGGAGATTTACTTAAAATATTCCAAGACTTTAGTGAAGGAAGAAATGAATATGATAATTTAAAAGGTGCTTTAAAACAAGTATATCAAACAGGATATGGAATTGTACTTCCTAGAGTTAAAGATATGAAACTTGAAAAACCAGAAATTATTAAACAAGGTGGAAGATATGGAATTAAATTACAAGCAAAAGCATCAAGTATTCATTTAATAAAAGTAGATGTTGAAAGTAGTTTTGAACCAATTATAGGAAGTGAACTTCAAAGTAAAGAATTAATAGATCATTTAATGAAAGATAATGAAAATGAAGAACAAATTTGGCAAAGTGAAATATTTGGAAGAAGCCTTGACAATATAGTACAAGAAAGTATTCAAGCAAAGCTTTCATTATTACCAGATTCATCTAAATATAAACTTTCACAAACTATAACTAAAATGGTTAATAAAGGAAGTAATAATTTAATAGCAATAGTCTTATAAAAAAAAGACTATTTTTTTAAAGTGTTTTTGATAATTATATCTTATTATATATTAGGAGGTGAAAATGTATAAATATATAGAATCATATGAAATGGGTTTTATTGAAGGAATAAAGGAAGCAATAAAAGATAGCAAAAATAAAAAAATTAAATTACTTAAAAATAAATTAAATATTGATGTTATGGCTAAACTATATGATATTGGTTATATAAATGGATATAATAAATATATTAAAGATAATAAACTCTTTTATTTAAATAAAAAATAGTGTATAATTTATACTAGGTGAAAATATGAAAAAAGGGTTTACATTAATTGAACTATTAATAGTAATTGTTATAATAGCGGTAGTTACAGTAGGAGCAACAATATCATTTTCTAATGTAAATAGAGATACAGCAAAAGAAAATTTAAAAGATAATTATGTTGCTATTCAAAGAGCTGCTAGTATGTATATAGATTTAAATGATTCATGGTTAACTCAATTTGCAAATAGAAGAGAAATATTTGTAAGATTAAGTGAACTTAAAAATACAAATTATATTTCTAAAGAATTAATGGATCCAGTAAAAAATGAAGAAATACCATCAAATTATACAGTTAAATTGTATATAGCATCACAAAATGGAGCTAAAGAAAAGGAATATGTAGATTCATGTATTGTAGATATAACAGTTGTTGGTGATGATGAAATAGTTAAATGTATTGCTAATAGTAATGGAGATGCTTGTGGATGTTGTGATTATGAAACAAATGTTATAAATAATCCATCTTGTAAATAAAAGAGATTTCTCTTTTTTTATTTGTTATTTTGTTGTATAATATTCATGATTTTTGGGATATTAATAAGTAAAGGGATGAAAATCATGGATAAAATAATTATAAAAAATGCAAGAGAAAATAATTTAAAAGGAATAAATTTAGAACTTCCTAAAAATAAATTAATTGTTATGACAGGAGTTAGTGGAAGTGGTAAATCAAGTTTAGCATTTGATACTATTTATGCTGAAGGACAAAGAAGATATGTAGAAAGTTTAAGTGCATATGCAAGACAATTCTTAGGTAATATGAATAAACCAGAAGTAGATTCTATAGAAGGTCTTAGTCCTAGTATTTCAATTGATCAAAAATCTACTAATAAAAACCCAAGAAGTACAGTAGGAACAATAACAGAAATATATGATTATTTAAGATTATTATATGCTCGTATAGGAGTTCCTTATTGTCCTAAACATAACATTGTTGTAAGTGAACAAAGTGTAGAAGAAATGACTAATAAAGTTTTAGAATTAGAAAGTGGTACTAAAATAGAAATCATGGCACCAATTGTTCATGGAGAAAAAGGAACACAAAAAGATTTACTTGAAGATTTAAGAAAAGATGGATTTGTAAGAGCAAAAATAGATAATGAAGTAGTAGATTTAAATGATGATATAACTTTAGAAAAAAATAAAAAACATAATATTAATGTAATTATAGATAGACTTTCTATTAAAGAAGACTCACGTTCTAGAATATTTGATAGTATTGAAACATCTACTAAACTTGCAAATGGAAAAGTAGTTATAAATATAATTGGAGATAAAGAATTAGTATTTAGTGAAAACTATGCTTGTCCTTTATGTGATTTTAGTTTACCTGAATTAGAACCAAGATTATTTTCATTTAATAGTCCATATGGAGCATGTCCTGATTGTAAAGGTCTTGGAGTTAATATGCATATAGATGAAGATATATTAATACCAGATAAAACTAAATCAATAATGGATGGAGCAGTGGTATCTTTTCAAAGTGGAGAAACTTTAAATATATATTATAAGAAATTAAAATTAGTAGCAGAACATTATAATATAGATTTATATAAACCAGTTAAAGATTTAACAAGAAAAGAATTAGATATTATATTATATGGTTCTCCTGATAAATTAGATTTAACACTTACAACAAGAAGTGGAAGTACTTTAAAAAGTTATGATTATTTTGAAGGAATAATTACTAATTTAGAAAGAAGATATATGGAAACAGTATCACCTTCAATTCGTGAATGGATTGAAAGATATATGACAGAACTTCCTTGTCCTACATGTCATCAATCTAGACTTAAAGATGAAGCTTTAAGTGTTAGAATAGGTGGTAAAAATATATATGAAATTACTAATTTAAGTATAAGAAATTTAATAGAATTTTTTGATAAATTAAAATTAAATAAAGAACAAACAGAAATATCATTTTTAATAATTAAAGAAATAAAAGAGAGATTAAATTTCTTAAAAAATGTAGGTCTTGAATATTTAACATTATCAAGAGAAGCAGCTACTTTATCAGGAGGAGAAGCACAAAGAATTAGACTTGCAACTCAAATAGGTAGTAGACTATCTGGAATACTTTATGTACTTGATGAACCATCAATTGGACTTCATCAAAGAGATAATGCAAAATTAATTAATTCATTAAAAGAAATGAGAGATTTAGGAAATACATTAATCGTAGTAGAACATGATACTGATACAATGCTAGCAGCTGATTATTTAGTAGATATCGGACCTGAAGCAGGAACAGAAGGTGGATACCTAGTAGCGTGTGGTACTCCACAAGAAGTAATGAAGTGTGATAAATCTATTACAGGTAGATATTTAAGTGGAAAAGAAAAAATAGAAGTACCAAAGAAAAGAAGAAAAGGAAATGGTAAAAGTATTAAAATAACTGGATGTGAAGAAAACAACTTAAAGAAAATAAATGTAGAATTTCCACTTGGTAAATTTATTTGTGTAACAGGAGTTAGTGGAAGTGGTAAATCAAGTTTAGTAAATGAAATACTTGGAAAAACACTAATGAATAAAATATATAAATCTAAAGATAAACCTGGTAAATATAAAAATATTAAAGGAATTGAAAATGTAGATAAAATAGTAAATATTACACAAGATCCAATTGGTAGAACTCCAAGAAGTAACCCTGCTACTTATACAGGAGTATTTGATGCAATTAGAGATGTATTTGCTGAAACTAGAGAAGCTAAAATACATGGATATGATAAAAGTAGATTTAGTTTTAATGTAAAAGGTGGAAGATGTGAAGCTTGTCAAGGTGATGGTGTTAAAAAAATAGAAATGCATTTCTTACCAGACGTTTATGTACCTTGTGATGTATGTAATGCTACAAGATATAATAAAGAAACATTAAAAATTAAATTTAAAGGACTTAATATAGCAGAAGTTTTAGATTTAAGAGTAAGTGAAGCATTAAAAATATTTGAAAATGTTCCTAAAGTTTATAAAATATTAAAAGTAATGGATGAAGTAGGACTTGGTTATGTACAATTAGGTCAAAATGCAGTTACTTTATCAGGAGGAGAAGCATCAAGAGTAAAACTTGCTAAAGAATTACAAAAGAAACCAACCGGAAAAAGTGTATTTATATTAGATGAACCATCTACAGGACTTCATCAAGATGATATAAAAAGATTACTTGCTATATTAAATAGAATAGTAGATAATGGAGATACAGTAATTGTTATAGAACATAATTTAGATATTATAGCACAAGCAGACTATATTATAGATTTAGGTCCAGAAGGTGGAGACTTTGGTGGAGAAGTTATCGCAACAGGTACACCAGAACAAGTTGTTAAAGTAAAAGAATCATACACAGGACAATTTTTAAAAGATATATTAAATAAGTAAAATCGAGTAGAGAGAAATAATTTAATTAAAATTATTTCGTCCCTCTCACACCACTGTACGTACGGTTCTCGTAT
>CANRCA010000008.1 GCA_947628985.1 uncultured Bacilli bacterium
AAGGCTCATTTAAAAATGTAGGTTTTCCTACATTATTATATGGACTAAATACTACATTTTTATATTGACTTTAACAAGGAATATATAAAGTGGAAAATGAACGAAAAGATATAAAATATTATGCCCAAAGAAATATCAAAGTGGAAAACTTAATTCATTTAGTCAATAAAGAAAGATTAAAAGAACAACATAGAAAACAACAAAAGAATAAAGCGAGTGGAATAGATAAAGTAACTAAAGAAGAATACGACAAGAATTTAGAAGAAAATATAGAAAACTTAATAGAGCGAATGAAGAAATTTAGTTACAAACCATTACCAGTTAGAAGAACATACATACCAAAAGCAAATGGAAAACTGAGACCACTTGGAATACCAGCGTACGAGGATAAACTCGTTCAAGGAATAATGGCGGATGTCCTAAATGAAATATATGAATGCAAATTTCTAAATAATTCTTATGGTTTTAGACCAAATAGAAGTTGTCATCAAGCAATTAGGGAAATAAACCAAAGAATTATGATAAACAAAGTCAACTATATACTAGACTGTGATATTAAAGGTTTCTTTGATAATGTAGACCATAAATGGCTAATGAAGTTCTTAGAACATGATATCAAAGATAAAGCATTTCTAAGATATATCAATAGATTTCTAATAAGTGGCTACATGGAAGACATGAAATATTATGAAACAGACAAAGGAACACCCCAAGGAGGACTAATATCGCCAGTACTTGCGAATGTATATTTACATTATGTACTAGATTTATACTTTGAAAAGTATATTAAACCTAGGCTTAAAGGAGAAGCGTATCTAGTAAGGTATGCAGACGATTTCTTGATAATGTTTCAATATGAAGAAGAAGCAAGGAAAGTATATAAATTGTTAATAACAAGATTAGCAAAATTTGGACTCGAAATGGAACAAGAAAAGACAAGAATAGTACCTTTCGGAAGATACAAAGGTACAAAAGAAACTTTTGATTTTCTAGGTTTTATGCATTATAACGGAAAAACAAGAACAGGAAAATATACAATAGGACATAAGATAAGTAAGAAGAAAAGAAAGAGTAAACAACAAGCAATTACTAAATGGATAAAGGAACATAGGGCATATAAATTCATTGAAACAATAAAATTATTAAACAAGAAATTAATTGGATTATATGCTTATTATGGAATAAATGGGATGCTAAAAGAACTTTACAAGATATACTTTCATACTATCTATGCCTTAAGAAATAGCATATTTAGAAGAAGTCAAAGGAAACTAGATAAAAGAACATTTAATAAGATACTTATAAGAGTTCCTATAGCAAAACCCAAAATATATCAAGATATATGGGGCTGGAATATATAAGATTATTTGAAGAGCCTATTGCCTTAATAGGGCACGATGGGTTCTGTGAGGGGCAATGAGACAAACCTCTCACTAAATGAAAGAGAGGTGTGGCCGAGACTTGTCTACTCGACATTATATGCGTAAGAAAAAAAGAAAATTAAATCTTTTAGGAAAATTATTAATAATAATACCTGTTGCTTTATTTTGTTTTTTACTTTTAAAGAAAGAGCTATTTAATAAAGATACTGAAATAGATAATGGAGATGATAATGTGAATAATATTGTAAATAATAGTAATATGATTAAAAATACATCTGAAAGTGATAAAGATGCTATTGAAAAAGTATTTGAAGATGGTATGAATTTAGATGATATTAATTCAATTTTAAATAAAAAATTAAATATTATCAAATCTAATTCATCTTATAAAAAAATTGATTATGATTTTGATACTAAATTACATTATAGTGAAATAGAATTAATGCTTAAGAATATGAATAATAGTGATATTGTTAATCTTGAATTAATTGGTAAAAGTGTTGATGGTAGAAATATTTATGGAATAGAAATTGGTAAAGGTGATAAAGTTTTATATCTTGATGCTAATGTTCATGCTGCTGAAGTTGCTAATACATTAATTTTAATGAGGTTTTTAAGCGAAATAGTCAACAATTATGAAGAAAACGATAAAAATATTGTTAACATATTAAATAACGTTAAAATAGCGGCTATTCCTACTATGAATCCAGATGGATATGAAATATATAATTTTGGAGTAGAATCATTAAATAATAAAAACTTATGGTGGTATCAAAATAAAGATAAAATAAATTTTGAAAATATTAAAAGTAATGCTAATGGAGTAGATTTAAATAGAAATTTTCCTACACAAAATGCTGGTATGTATTATGTAGGCAAAACTTTAATTTCCAATACTTCTTTAGAAAAAACAACAGAAGGTGGTAAATATTTTAATGGATATAGTGTTGGAAGTGAACCCGAAACAAAAGCAGCTATGTATTTTATGTTAAAACATTTTAAAAATGTTTATGCTTATATTAATATGCATAGTCAAGGAAGAGTAATTTATGCAGGTAAACCAAACCTATCAAATGAATTTAATAATAGATGCATTTCATTTGCTAATAAAATTTCAAATTATAATAATTATACTGTTTATGGACTTGATGCAGAAGAAGTAGGAGAAGGAAATGATGGATCTGTTACAGACTTCATGGCAGAACTTGCTAATGGATTTATATTTAGTAGTGATACAGGTCGTTTATCAACTGATAAATATATAAACAATACATCAACATTTGATTATAAATATCCTGTTATAACAATGGAAACAATTAATACATATACAACAGATCCAAGTATATTTAAAGAAGAATATTATAACAAAGGACTTAGAAATTTATTATTTGATTTATTAGATGAAAATTTTTAAAGTTTTTAATAATTATTTCACAAAATATTAACATTTTAATTTTATAATTATAAAAGAGGTGCGAAAATGGAAAAAGAAAAAACAAATAATAAAAGAAAACCTAAAGTAGTAGAAGAAAAAGAAGAAATAAAAGAAGAAAAGAAAGAAAGAGAAGAGATAAAACCTTCTAAAGTAGAAGAAACTAATAAAGAAAGTTTTGTTAATAAATTAGATAATTTTTTAACAAGATATAAACAAATAATCTTTAGTTCTTTAATAACACTTATATTGTGTTTGTTATTAGGAGGAATATTTTATAATTATTATCTTAAAAATTTAGTTATAAAGACTACTAAAATAGAAAGTGAGGTTACAGTTACAGATACTGGAATAGCTGATGCTGTTGAAAAAGTATATAATGCTGTAGTAGTTGTTGAAACTTATTTAAATGATAGAGCTTATTCTACTGGAACAGGTTTTGTATTTAAAACAGATGATAAATATGGTTATATTCTTACAAATTATCATGTAATTGATAAAACTAATAGTGTTAAAGTAACATTTACTAATAAAGAAACTGTTGAAGCAAAAATAGTTGGTAGTGATGAATATTCAGATATAGCAGTTTTAGCTGTTGATAAAAAGAATGTTATTCAAGTAGCACAAATTGCTAAAAGTGAAGATATGCGTTTAGGAGATACTACTTTTGCAGTAGGTGCTCCAGTTGACTCTAGTGTATATTCATGGAGTGTTACAAGAGGAATATTAAGTGGAAAAGATAGACTTGTTGAAGAAGAAAATGGTATTATGAAAGTTTTACAAACAGATACCGCTATTAATGAAGGAAATAGTGGAGGACCTCTTTGTAATTCAAATGGGGAAGTAATTGGTATTACTAATATGAAAATAGCAAGTTCTTCAATTGAAGGAATGGGATTTGCAATACCAATAGATGACGCTATTAAATATGCTAATAGTATAATTGATGGTAAAAAGATATCAAGACCATATTTAGGAGTAAGTATATATGATGCTAATAGCTTCTTTAATCCAAAGAAAGGTGTATTTATTGAAAGTGTAGAAGAAAATAGTGCAGCAGATAAAGCAGGATTAAAGAGTGGAGATAAAATTATTAAAGTTAATGATGTAGAAGTTTCAAATACTTCATACTTCAGATATGAATTATATAAATATAATATTGGAGATAAAATAAAGATAACAGTTGAAAGAGATGGTAAAGAAAAAGATTTCAATGTTACTCTTACTAGTAGTAATGAAATGAGTTAATGATTGTCATTAACTTTTTTTATTGTGATTGTCATTAACTTTTTTTATTGGTTGTTAATTATAATTAATAATGTTAAAATATTTTATGAAAAATTAAATGAATGGTGAAAATATGAAAAAAATTGTTGATAAGTTGTTTAGTTATCAAGATTTAAAATTTAAAGAATTTAATTCAAAAATAATACCTAATATTGATAAGTCTACAATAATAGGTGTTAAAATTCCTAAAATAAGAATGTTTGCAAAATCATTAAAAAAAGAAAAAGATTATAAAATATTTTTACAAGAATTACCACATAAATATTTAGAAGAAAATATATTACATAGTATATTAATATCATTAGATAATGATTTAGATAATGTATTAAAAGAATTAGATTTATTTTTACCTTATGTTGATAATTGGGAAGTATGTGATGTAATAAAACCAAATATATTTAAAAAAGATTTAAATAAAGTATATGAATATGTAAAAGTGTGGGTAAAAAGTAATGATATTTATAAAATTAGATTTGGTATAGTAACATTATTAAATTATTATTTAGATGATTATTTTAATGAAGATATAAATAATTTAGTTTTGTCTATTAAAAATGATGACTATTATATTAAAATGGCAATTAGTTGGTATTTTAGTTATGCTTTAATTAAACAATGGGATAAAACTATTAATATAATTGAAGAACATAAATTAGATAAATTTACACATAATAAAACAATTCAAAAATGCATAGATAGTTATAGAATAAGTGAAGATGATAAAAAATATTTAAAAAGTTTAAAAATTAAATAATAAATATCTAGATTTTTGCATAAAATTATGATAAAATCTAGTCATTGACAAAGAAGGAAAGAGATAGATATTATTTTTATAGAGAGTTAGTGGAAGGTGTAAACTAATAAGATGATACTTGAAAATGGTTCTGGAGTCAAAACGTGTATTCGCGTTAAGAATTAAAGAGCATGTAAGTCATGAATTAAGGTGGTACCGCGGAATATTTCGTCCTTTATTTATGACTTTTTATTTTAGGAGGAAGAATATGGAAAAAAAGAAATTTTATATTACAACACCTATTTATTATCCAAGTGCAGATTTTCATATAGGGCATTGTTATACTACAATAATCGCAGATGCGATTGCTAGATATAAAAGATTATCTGGTTATGATGTTTTTTTTCAAACAGGAACAGATGAACATGGACAAAAAATAGAAAAGAAAGCATTAGAAACAGGAGTAACTCCAAAAGAATATGTTGATCCAATTATTGAAAATGCAAAAGATTTATGGAAAAAATTAGGTATTTCTTATGATTATTTTATTAGAACAACAGATGAAGATCATGTTAAAAGAGTACAAGAAATATTTAAAATTATGTATGATAAAGGAGATATTTATAAAGGAGAATATAAAGGATTATATTGTACTCCATGTGAATCTTTTTGGACAGAAAGTCAATTAGATGAAAATGGTGCTTGTCCTGATTGTCATAGAGAAGTACATGAAGTAAAAGAAGAAGCATATTTCTTTAGATTATCTAAATATCAAGATAAATTAATTGAATATTATGATAAACATCCTGATTTTATACAACCTATAAGTAGAAAAAATGAAATGTTAAATAATTTTATTAAACCAGGATTAGAAGATTTATGTGTATCTCGTACATCATTTAAATGGGGTATTCCAGTAACATTTGATAAAGACCATGTAATTTATGTATGGATAGATGCTCTTACAAATTATATTACATCTTTAGGATATCCAGATGAAAATAGTGAATTATTTAAAAAATATTGGCCTGCTGATTTACATTTAGTTGGTAAAGAAATAGTTAGATTTCATACAATAATTTGGCCTTGTATGTTAATGAGTTTAGGACTAGAATTACCACATCAAGTATTTGGACATGGTTGGTTAATAATAAATGGTGGTAAAATATCAAAATCTTTAGGAAATTATAAAGATCCTCGTGAATATATTGATTCTTATGGAGTAGATGCAGTTAGATATTTTGCATTAAGAGAAGTTCCATTTGGAAATGATGGTAATTTTAGTGAAGAAGCATTAATTTCAAGAACTAATTCTGATTTAGTAAATACTTTAGGAAATCTTGTTAATAGAACAATTGCTATGAGTAAAAAATATTTTGATTCAAAAGTAGAAAATAAACATGTAAATGAAAGTATTGATGATAGCATTATAACTTATGCAAATATGTTACCTAATTTAGTAGAAACTAAAATGAATTCATTTAAAGTTAATGAAGCATTAGAAGATATATTTGAATTATTAAAACGTTGCAATAAATATATTGATGATACTACTCCATGGTTACTTGCAAAAGATGAAACAAAATTAGATAGATTAAAAACAGTTTTATATAATATTTTAGAAAGTATAAGAATTAGTGCTATACTATTAAGAGCATTTATACCTACTACATCAGATAGAATATTTAAAATGTTAAATACTAAAAATATAGAATTTGATACTTTAGAATTTGGTAAATTAGAAAATAATATAACACTAAATGAAGCAGAAATATTATTTGAAAGAATAGATACAAAATAGTGGTAAAATAATTATCACTTTTTGTTTACTTTTTAGAATTTAATTTTTATAATAATTGTTATGAAACAAATTTATAAATATATTATTGTTTTTGTTACTTTTATAATTATAATGACTTCATTATTTATTTTTTTCATGAATAAATATAATGAAAATCATATTTTAAATAAATCAAAAGAATTATTAAAATATTTATATACATTAAATGAAGGCACTTATATGTTAAAAGATGGAATTTTATATACTACAAGTGGATCATTAATAAATGAAAAATATTTTTATAATGGTAATGGTGATATTATTATAGATAAATATAAAAATGTAGAATTTAATATAAATATTGATGATAAATGTGTTAATAAAACAGCAGAAGGTAATATTAAATTAATTAATAATAAATGTGATAAATTTAAAAGAGTAGATGTAGAATATGTAAAAAATAATAATAGTATATCTTTTATATCTAATGTTAAAAATTTAGAATATAAAATATCTACAAAAGATGATTATAAAGGTAACTATATAAAAGAAGAATATACAGATAACTTAATATTAAAAAAATTTAATCAAGGTAAAAATTATATATGGTTTAAAGATGAAGAAGGTAATATTAGTAACGTAATAGAATTTGAAATAGATTGTTTATATACAAATAATGCTAATTATGATGAAAATACTTTTTATTGTAGTGGTTCAACTGTTAAAATAAGTGGTATAGATTGGATTATACTTGAAGATAATAATAAAGAAGTAACTTTAATGAAAAAAGATCCAATAAATGAAAAATTATCTCATTGTTTTAATGAAAAAAGTGAATATTGTTATTATACTAAAGATGAAAATTCTAATTATAAATGGAGTAATTCATATATAAATTATTATTTAAACAATATATTTATTAACACTTTAGATGATGATTTTAAAAATAAAATAATTGAAAAAAATATATGTGATGAAAATGAAAATACTTCTTGTAATAATGAAATATGTCTTGGATATACTGAAGAAGAAATAGTATCTAATAATTATAGTTGTAGTAGATATTCATATAGTAAAATAAAAGTTATTTCTTTTGAAGAGTATAATAAATATTATCAAATGGTAAAAGATCCTAGTATTTTAAGTGGTAATTATTTTGCTATTAATTCATTTGTAAAAGATAAAGGAACTTCAATAGCAGAAAATTTAGAATTTTACATTTTAGAAGATTTAACAAAAAAACTTGATGTTAAACCAGTGATAACTATTGCTAAATAACTTGATATTTTTGACAAATATTGGTATTATTATCTTAGTTAATAGGAGGAAATTAACATGGAAGATGGTAAAGGACAATCTATTTTCTTATCAATAATAGGTATTGCTACTTTATTAGTTGCAGTTGTTGGTGCTACATTTGCATGGTTTAGTATAAACGTAAGTGGAAATGAAGATTCATCCGGTATGGTTTTCTATACTAATAATTTAGGACAAGTAAGCTTTACAGATGGAAAAGAAATAAATTTAGAATTGGCTCCTGGTGTTTTTACTACTAAAGAGTTTACAGTAGAACAAACAGATCCATCAGCTGTTGGTCAAATTAAATATAATATAGTATTAAATGTTGTTTCCAATACATTAACTCCAAATGCAGATGGACAATTTGTTCATTCACTTACATCAACTGGAAATACAAATGGTGGTACTCTTGGAAGTTTTGAAAGTACAGAAGTACCAGTAGAAAGTACAATAATCGCAAGTGGTGTAATTGAAGGATATGAATCTCATAAATATACATATACAATTGGACTTAATAATATAGATGCAGATCAAAACGCAGCACAAGGTAAAACTTTTAATGGATATTTATCTGTTCAAGCAGTAAATGAACCTATAAAAAAATAAAAATATGTAAAATATAAGTGAAGTAAATTCACTTTTTTAATTGATTTATTGTAAACTTTTTTTAAATTTGTTATGATAAAATTACGATTGGAGGTTGTATGACAAAGGTAAAAAATACTAAAGTTAGTAAATTTAATATAGTATTATATTTAATAGTATTAGTTTGTGTTTTTTCTATGTTTTTAGCAACTTCTTATGCATATTATAAAAAAGTAATTGATAATAAAGATAATAAAGATGTAAATGTAAAATATGTTAATATATTTACTACATTTTTAAATGGAGACCAAATAAATGGATATAATATAAAACCAGGATGGGAAGAATCAAAAGAATTTATAGTAGAAAATTTTAGTGATGACGCAATTGGAAAATATAAAATTTATTTTGAAATAATTACACCTCTCTCAAATATGAGTGATGAAGATTTTGTATATAATATTGAAGGAATTTCAGAAAGTAAAGATACTTCAAATGAAGTTATAAATAAAAATGAAACTCCAATTCCAGTATTAAGTAAAGATATAGGTAGTGCAACTATTACTCCAAATAATAGCCATAGTTATAAAGTTACAATGAAAATAAAAGATACAGCAGATGCAACTAAATATACATCTGGTAATTTGTTTGCTGTAAAAATTAAAATAGTTAATGATTTAGCAAGGTGAAGTTATGGAACAGGATAGTGTAATTAAAAGAAAAAAAGCATTTAAAATGGCATATAAAATTATTAGTTATAGTTTTATAGTTTTACTTATGTTAATCGCATCATTTTTTATATTATATGTTGTAACAACTAAAGTAGCAGAGAAAAAAGGTGAAAATCCTCCATTTGGTTTATATACAATTATTAGTCCAAGTATGACACCAAATATAAAAGTTTATGATGTTGTATTTATTAAAAAAATAGATCCTAAAGATTTAAAGGTAAATGATGTAATAACATTTTATTCTACAAATGCATATTTTGGAGGAACACCTATTACTCATAGAATAGTAGAAATATTAGATGTTCCTGAAGTAGGCACAATGTATAGAGTAAAAGGAGATGCTAATTCTCTTGCTGATGAAGAAAAAGTATATCCAAGTAATGTATTAGGAAAAGTTATGTTTAAAATTCCACAACTTGGAAAAGTACAATTCTTTCTAGCATCTAAAAAAGGATGGTTACTTGCAATATTAATACCATCAATATTAATTATTGGTTATGATGTTTGTAAATTAATAAGATTAATATCATTAAGAAATAAATTAGCTAGATTAGGACCAAATAGTTTACAATAAAAAAGTTTTTTGAAAATCATTCAAAAAACTTTTTATTATTTATAAGCCTTTCATCATTAGGATTTATTCTTAATGCTATATCTAAGTACTTTTTACCTTCTTCTTTGTTACCTATATAATAATAGCATATACTAAGAACATCATATATTGTCTCATTCCATGAAAATAATTCATTTATATATGTTAGTCCATGCTCTTTTATTTTTAATGCCTCAAGTCCATATTTAATCGCATCATTATAATTTTTTAAAGAATATTCAAGTAACATTCTTTCAACATAAGGATCTCTTAAATATGGTGCTTCATTTATTGCTTTGTCAAGCCACATTCTTGCTTCATCATATCTTTTTAAATTAGTATAGCTACGTGCTATAAATCTCATTGATGCACATCTTTCATCTTTCCAAGTAGCTGTTTTTAAATTTAAATGTTTTATTAAAGTATCAATACATTCATTCCATTTATGATAGTACATATATTCTCTACCTAAGTAATGCATATTTCTATCATCTTCTGGATTTTCTTTTACAGATAATTCTAAAAGTGGTAAATAAGAACTTCTTGATTTTTTATTATCAGGATAGTGATTAATTATTAAATCACTACAAGTTCCATATATTTCTTTATTATTACCTATATATGTTAAAACTTCATGTACTGGGTGCGTCCATTTATAAGCATTATTTTTATGTATTTTATCTGCATAAAAACTAATTAATGGATTATTATTTTCATCAAGTTTCCAATTATACTTATAATGTAATCTAGTTATATTTTCATTCCATACTTGATTTAATTTTTCTACCCATCCTTCAGTCATAACTTCATCTAAATCTAAACAAATACAAATATCAGCATCTTTTGGTATTAATTTTAAAGATTCATTTCTTGCTACATCAAATCTCCATGGATTAATTTTTTTAACTTTAACTTTTACACCAAGTTCTTTTAATTTTTTAACTGTATTATCTGTTGAACCAGTATCTAAAACACAAATATATGTTGCATCTTTTATTGAATTATACCAACGACTTACAAATTTTTCTTCATTTTTACTTATAGCATAAACACAAATTTTATATTTTTTCATTTTTATGCAGCAGCAGGTCCAGTAGGTCCTTGTGGTATTGTTAAATTTAATGTGTAATTTGGTGCATCGCCAGTTATTTCAGCTGCAGCATCAGTACCAGGTGCTCCAGTTGTTACTGTTCCTAGTGTTAAAGTTATAGGTTCAGCATCTGCTCCAGCAGGTCCAGTTTCCCCAGTAGCTCCGGTTGCACCAGTTGCACCAGTAGGTCCAGTAGGACCAATCTCACCTTGAGGTCCTTGAGGTCCAGTTTCTCCAGTAGCTCCGGTTGCACCTGTAGCTCCGGTTGCACCTGTAGCTCCTGTAGCTCCAGTAGGTCCAATTTCACCTTGAGGTCCTTGAGGCCCAGTTTCCCCAGTAGCTCCGGTAGCACCTGTAGCCCCAGTAGCTCCAGTAAGTCCTATTAAACCTTGAATACCTTGTAAACCTTGAGGCCCAGTAGCCCCTGTTGCTCCTGTTGGACCAGTAGCACCAGTTGCCCCAGTAGGTCCGGTAGGTCCTCCTGCAGGTCCAGTAGGTCCAGTAGGACCAGTTGGTCCATAGCATGTATATACAGGTGGACATACAGGTTTATTATTGCATCCACAATTATTATTAAAATTCATTATTTATTCCTCCTTACAATATAATATATTGTTATTTTATTATAAGGTGTAGAATAAAAGTCTTAATTTATTGATTCCAATATTTTTTTATTAATTTTTGTACTAAATCATTATTAAGAATATTCTCATCTGCATTATTTAAATCAACACATCTAGAATGATCTTCAAGTTTATCAAATTCAAATAATACATTATGTAAAATCCATTCTAATTCCATTGAACTAATAGATCTATCCCAATTGGATGGATATTTATTTTCATATTCCTTTAATATTTCTAAAATTGTTTTCATTTCATATAAATTTCTAATACGATAAGAATTATGAATATGCATAGCAGGATCTTTTTCATTTCTTAAATCTACTATATAAATATTATTTGATTCATCATCTCTTATTCTTTCAATGTTATAGTCATTTGAAATATAAATAAATCTATCATTATATTCTACTGTATAAATATTATTATCTTCTATAGTAGTATAATCTTTATTTTTATTACAACTTTTACACACAAAAACACTTAATATATAAGCTAATATTAAGGTAAAAACTTTTTTCTTTCTATAAAAATTTTCATTATTTAATTTTTCCATGCGACATATTGTATCAAGAAATAATAAAAAAGTAAAGAAAAAATTTATTAATTTTGATATAATACTTAATGAATCAAAATTATATGTATTGGGAGTGTAATAATGAAAAAAATTAAAAATTTATTAACATATAATATAAAAACACTAATTAATTTTGAACTATTATATAAAATACTTACATTAATTATATTTACACCATTATTTTTATCTATATTTCAATTTATAACAAAAATTAGTGGATATAATTATTTAACTTTAGAAAATATAATTTCATTTTTAACTAATCCATTTATATTACTATTAATTATAATGTTACTTATTTTACTAACATTTTATAGTTTTATTGAAATAAGTACAATAATTGTTATTTTAGATAGTTCATATCAAAAGAAAAAAATAAGTGTAAAAAATGCTTTATTAATTGCGATAGAAAAATCATTAAAAGTATTTAATAGAAAAAATATATTATTACCATTTTTAATTATATTTTTAATTCCATTTTTAAATATAGGTGTATCATCAGGATTTATTTCAACTATAGCGATACCTGAATTTATATTAGATTATATTAGTGCAAATAAAGTATTATCTATATTATATTTATTACTTTTAGTTTTGTTAACTATTTTATTATTTAGGTGGTTATATTCTATACATTATTTTGTACTTGAAGATTGTAATTTTAAAGAAGCAAGAAAGAAAAGTATAAATTTAAGTAAGAAAAATAAATTAAAAGATTTTTTATATTTAATATTAACACAGTTTGTAATAATAATTATTTATATTATATTTGTATTTATTTTAATATTCTTAATAATATTATTTTATAAATTATTTGGTAAAAAAATATTAAGTAATATTATCATTACTATTATTTGGGTTATAATAGCTATTTCATTAATAATAATTACATTACTTTCAACACCAATAAGTTATGCTATTATGAGTGTACTTTTCTATAAACATAAAGAAAGTAAAAATGAAAAGATTTATCATTTAGATGTAAAAGAAAAAATAAATAAAAAGAAAAATAAAATATTAAATAGTTTAAAAATAATATTAATAGTTTTAGTTTTAATAAGTGCAACATTATTTACATATTCTATATTAAATGGAAAATATAATTTAAATATTGAATATATAAGAACTATGGAAGTAACTGCTCATAGAGGTGCATCTGTTAAATATCCTGAAAATACAATGAGTGCATTTAAAGGTGCTAAAGAACTTAATAGTGATTGGATAGAACTTGATGTTCAACAAACTAAAGATAAAAAATTAGTTGTGCTTCATGATAGTAATTTAAAAAGAACAACAGGAGTTAATAAAAATACTTGGGAACTTACATATGATGAAATAGAAAAGTTAGATGCAGGAAGTTTCTTTAGTGAAAAATTTAAAGGAGAAAAGATTCCTTCTTTAGAAGAAGTTATTAAATTTGCAAAAGATAATAATATTAAATTAAATATTGAATTAAAACCAACTGGAAAAGAAGTAGATTTTGAAAGTAGTGTTGTACAATTAATAAATAAATATGACTTTTCTAATAATTGTGTTGTAACATCTCAAGTATATGAAGTACTTGAAAATATAAAAAAATATAGTAAAGATATTGAAACAGTTTATGTAATGAGTCTTGCATACGGAGATATTGTAAGTTTAAAAGATGCAGATAACTTTAGTATTGAAGCATCTAGTGTTACTAAAACATTAGTAAATAAAGTACATAAAGAAGGTAAGCAATTATATGCATGGACTGTTAATACTAAAGAAAGTATTACTAATATGATTAATTTAAATGTAGATAATATTATAACTGATAATATAACCCTTGCTAAAGAAACAATTTATGAAAGTAAAACTAGTAATGTTATACAAGAATATATTAAGTTAATATCTAATTTATTTAATTAAGCGTGGAATTTATGAATAATGATATATTAATAAATAAAAATAATTTATTATCAGAAAATTATATACCTAAAAATTTATATCAAACTGATAATAATGAAAATAATTTTCATGAATATAATAATCCAAATTTAAAGCCTTTAGTAAAAGCAGAAATTATGCCATATTTTCTCCTATTAAGAGAAAATGCATTAAAAGAAGGTTATAATATTATAATTGATAGTGGTTATAGATCATATTCTTATCAAAAAATTATTTATGATAATATGATTAAAGAAAAAGGAATAGATGCTAAATCAATAGTGGCATATCCCGGATCTAGTGAACATCAAAGCGGACTATGTTTTGATGTAGCTTATATTAGAAATGGAAAATTTGATGGTATTACTAAAGAAAAAGATAAAGAAATTTTATGGCTTATTAATAATAGTTATAAATATGGATTTATTTTAAGATATCCAAAAGGTAAAGAAAATATAACCCAATATAATTATGAACCATGGCATTATCGTTTTGTTGGTATAACATTAGCAACACTATTAAATAAATATAATTTAACATTAGAAGAATATTATGAAAACAAATTAAAATATGAAAAAATATTAAATGAAATACCTGATTATAATTTTTTACTTACATCTATTATTGAAGTAGGATTTATAATATTAGGTTATGATTATAGTAATGATGAAATAAATAATTTTATAAAATATTTACAAGAAAAGTATCCAAATATTAAAATTATTAATAGTAAATTTGAAAATATATTTGTATTTAAAAATGATATTAAAAATATAAATTTAGATAACTTAAAATTATTAACTAATGAATTTTTATTAACAAATATAAAAGAATATAAAAAATTAGAAAGAAAATTACATATATAATATTTTATAAAACTTGCTAAAAAACAAAATAAATATTAATATAATATTAGTAACATTAAAGGTGAGAATATGAATATTTTAGTTGCTATTAACAAAAGTTATACTAGTCAAATGGTAACATTATTAAAATCTATTGAAAAAACAAATAAAAATAAAGAAATTAATGTTTATGTTTTAAATAGAGAAATAGAAGCATTAGAAGAAGAAAATATTTTAAAAAAGTTTATTAATAATAATATAAAAATTAATTTTATAAAAATAGATAATAAAGAAATAGAAAAGTTTCCAGTTTATGAAAAAAGATATCCAGTAGAAATATATTTTAGATTATTTGCAACTAAATATCTTCCAAAAGATATAAATAGAATTTTATATTTAGATGTTGATATAATAGTTATAAACTCTTTGGATAAATTATATAATATGGATTTTGAAAATAATTTATTTATAGGTTCTACTCATATTAATAAAAATTTACATAAATTTAATATTAATCGTTTTGGAGTAGATAAAAACCATTTTTATGTAAATACTGGTGTTTTAATGATGAATTTAGAAGAATTAAGAAAAATACCAGTAGAAAAAGAAGTTATATCTTTTATTAAAAAATATAAAACTAAATTAATGTTACCAGATCAAGATATAATTTTTGCATTATATGGAAATAGAATAAAAGAAGTAGATTCATTAATATATAATTTAGGAGATAGAGATATTAGAAAGTATAATTTATTAAATAAAGAACAAATAGATTTAGATTGGGTTAAAAAACATAGTGTTATCATACATTATTATGGAAGAAATAAACCTTGGAATAAAAATTATAATGGAATATTAAATTATTTTTATAATGAAATAGTGAAATAATATTATTATGTTAAAATATTATATAATATATAGTGTATAATAAAGAAGAGAAAGTATGAAAGAATCAAAGTTATATAAATTTTTAAGACCATTAATTAAAATATTTACAAATATTGTTTATAGACCAACTTATATTGGACTTGAGAATATACCTAAAAACAAAAGAATAGTAATCGCAGGGAATCACACTAATAATTTAGATTGTATTTTATTAATGAGTTCTACTAAAAGATGTATTCATTTTTTAGCAAAAATTGAATTATTTAAAGGATTTAAAAAAATTATATTTTCTAATATGGGATTAATACCAGTAAATAGAAAAATAAAAGATTCAAATGTAATTAAAGAAGCAGAAAAATATTTAAATGAAGATTTAGTTATAGGAATATTTCCAGAAGGTACAACAAATACTAAAAAAGAATTATTACCATTTAAAATAGGTGCTGTTAAAATGGCATATGATACAGATAGTGAAATAATTCCATTTGCTATAATTGGAAAATATAAAGTATTTAGAAGGGGATTAACAATTATTTTTGATAAACCTTATAAAATTAAAAGTAATGATTTAGATTTAGAAAACGAAAAATTAAGAAATAAAGTAAAATTATTAAAAGAAAAAGGAGAAAATTTATGGGAAAAATAAGTAATTTAATATTTAAATTATTTAAGAAAAAAAGTATAGATAAACCATGGTTAGATTACTATTCTAGAGAAGAGAGGTCAATTAAGTTTACTAAAAAATCCATTTATGATTATATGAAAGATGAAGTTGGAAATGATTTAGATTTTATAGCATTAAATTATTTTGAAAATAGAATTAGTTATAATGATTTTTTTAAACATATTGATACTTGTGCTAGAGCATTAAGAGAGTTAGGTGTAAAAGAAAAAGATGTAGTTACAATATGTTTACCAAATATGCCAGAAGCAATATATATTTTTTATGCATGTAATAAAATAGGAGCAGTTGCAGATATTATTCATCCTTTATCAAGTGGGGAACAAGTTAAATTTTATTTAAATGAATCTAAATCAAAATGTTTATTTTTAGTAGATTTTAATTATGATAAATTAAAAGATGTAATTCCTAAAACTTTAGTTAAAAATACAATATTAGTATCTCCAAAAGAAAGTATGCCTCTTGCATTAAGTGTTGGTTATACTATAACTCGTGATATAAAAAATAAAAAACCATATTCAAGTGATCCATTATATATGAATTTTAAGAAATTTATGAAGTATGGAAAAACAAATTTAAAAGATTATCATGCTAAAGTAAATTGTAAAGATTTAGCATTAATTTTGCATAGTGGTGGAACTACTGGAACTCCAAAAGGAATAATGATTTCTAATTATAGTTTTAATGCTATTGCTCAACAAGGTGCTGTAAATGTAATAGATGTAAGACCTAAAGATAAAATTGTTACTATACTTCCTATATTTCATGGATTTGGATTGGGAATATGTATTCATACACCATTATGTCTTAAAGTTGAAACTATATTAATGCCTGAATATGACGCTAATAGATTTTATAAAATATGGAAAAAAGATAAACCAAATGTAATATTAGGTGTTCCTACATTATGGGAAGGTATGATGTCAAATAAAAAATTTGATAATGTTGATATGTCTCAACTTAAATATATCATAAGTGGTGGAGATTATTTATCTATACAAGCAGAAACAAAAATAAATAATTTTTTACATAAACATGGCGCAAAAGTTAATATAGCAAAAGGATATGGTATGACAGAAAGTGTAGCTGCTACTGCATATACTTTTCCTGGAACAAATGAACCTGGTAGTATTGGAATTCCTATGGTTGGTAATAACTATAAAATATTTAATCCAGAAACAAATGAAGAAATGCCGTTTGGAGAAGAAGGAGAAATTTGTGTAAATGGACCTACGTTAATGATGGGATATTTAAATAATAAAGAAGAAACTAAAAATGTAATAAAAATACATAAAGATGGAAAAAGATGGCTTCATACTGGAGATATTGGTTATATTTCTCCTAATGGTGTTGTTTATTTTACATCAAGATTAAAAAGAATGATTGTAGTATCTGGATTTAATGTTTATCCATCTATGATAGAAAAAACAATATTAAAACATGATTGTGTAGATAAAGTATGTGTAATAGGTATTCCACATCCATATAAAATGCATGTTCCAAAAGCTTTTATTGTATTAAAAAAAGGTGTAGAACCATCTATTAAAATAGAAAAAGAAATAAAAGAATTATGTGAAAAAGATCTTGCAGTATATTCAATTCCTAAATATTTTGAATTTAGAGAAAGTTTACCTATAACATTATATAATAAAATAAATTATAAAGAGTTAGAGGATGAGGAAAAACAAAAGTATGAAAAAAGAAAAAAAACTACAAACATGGGGGTATAAATTATTTAAACCATTTCTTGGATTTCTTTTTAAAATTTACTATAAACCTATAATTATAAATAAAGAAAATATTCCTTTAAAAGGACCTATAATTATTTGTGCTAATCATATACATATATTAGATCAATGTTCTATTATTATTTCAACTAAAAGAGTTATACATTATATGGCAAAAAAAGAATATTTTGATGGACCTTATAAATGGTTCTTTAAAATAACTGGATGTATTCCAGTAAATCGTCAAATTAAAGATAAAAATGCTAGTAATTTAGCAATTGATGTTCTTAATAAAGAAGGCGCAATTGGAATATTTCCAGAAGGAACAAGAAATAAAACTAATGAATTTTTATTACCATTTAAATATGGTAGTGTTTCTATGGCTAAAAAAACAAATGCCACAATAATACCAGTAGGTATAACAGGAAAATATAAAAGAAAAGAAAAATTAGTTGTAAGATTTGGTACACCTTTTAAAGTAGATGAAATGAGTATTGAAGATGCTAATAAAAAATTATATAATGAAATTTCTAATTTAATGAAAGAAAATATAAAATTAATTGAAAAATAATATCATTAGTTTTTGATATTATTTTTATTTGAATATTCACTTTCTAATATATTTTCTATTTCTTCTGGAGATTCTTTACATCCATTAAGAAGCCATTTTTTAATAATAGCATTAAGTCCTGCTTTAAAAAATTCCATATGATAATCTAAAAATTTATCATCATATAATTTTTTAGATAAATGATAATCATATTCTTTAATAATAAAATTTTTATCCATATTTAATTTAAAAAAAGTTTTATAAAATATTTGATTTTCTTTTATATGTTTAAAAAGTTTTAAAAAATTATTTGAATTATGATTAGTTTCTCTTTCTTCTTGATATAAGGATAAAACTTCTTGATATAGTTCTTCTCCTATTTGTTCTGCTAAATCATAAATATCTAGATAATTAACATAAAAAGTAGAACGATTTATTTTAGCAATTTTACAAATATCAGTAACAGAAATTTCATTTATTTCTTTTGTTTGTAGTAAATTTATAAATACTTTACTAATTTTATCTCTAGTTTCTTTTCTTCTTTTATTATTTGGTATATTCATATTTTACTCCTTTAATTGGACAAATGTATATAAATTGTTGATTGTTTTTCTTTTTCAATGAGATTATACTAAAATTGTAATAAAAAGACAAGTGTCTAGTTATTGAAAGGAGTGATAAAATGTCTAAAATCGTAGATGTTAATAAGAAAATTGAAAAAGCAGTTGTTGGTGGATACAAAGCAGTTGAGAACACAGTTGTTGGAGGATATAAGAAAGTTGAAGATAAATTTGTTGATACTTTCTTAAAAAAAGATGGAGAAACAATAGAAGAAGCAAAAACAAGAATAAAAAAAGAACAAGAAAATTTAAAATAAAATTTAAAGGAGATAAGTTATGAAAAAAGAAACTTTATTAGAAATTATTTTAGGAACTATTGGTGGATTAGTGTTTGCAATAGGTATGTGTATGTGTTTAATTAAAGAATGGGATTTATTTAAAGTAGGTGTAGTAGTTTCTGTTTTAGGATTTATTATTTTACTTTGCATTATACCTGTTTATAGAAGTAATCATCCTAAAAATGAACATGCACCTATAAATTTTGGAATTGTATTTACTTGGTTAATAGGAATAGTTGGTGCTTTAGTAATGGGATTTGGTATGAGTAAAGTTATGGTTGATGATCCATCAAAAACAGATTTATTAATTGGTATCATAACAGGTATTATTGGTTTACTTGTATGTGTATTTAATTATCCAATTTATTCTTATTTAAAAAGTAATAAAAAATAAATTATGAAAAAGATATTAAATAAATTATTTTTTCCTAATAAGTTAATAGGATTTTTCTTATTTAATTTATCTTTTGGATTATTAATTTATATATTTAGTTGTCATTTAGAAAATACATCACTTGCATATATAAGTTATTTATTATCTACTTATGCTTTAATTATATTTTGCGTTTGGTTTTATAAAATTTGTGAATTTAGTAATAATGCTATTAAAAAATCTAAACCTTATGAATTATATAAAAATCATGAACTTTTAATAACAAAATTTAGTCTAGCATTTGCTACTTTACTTCATTTTATTTATGGTATTTTTAAATTAGGTACAGGAATCTATTATATGTCATGGTGGTTTATTACTTTTGCAGTTTATTATTTAATACTATGTTTAATGAAATTATCTATTGTTAAAGATATTAAAAATGAAGTAGGTAAAAATTTAAAAAGTGAGTATAAAAAATTAAGATTAACAGGTATAATACTTTTATTTTTAAATTTAATATTATCTGGTATTATTGTTTTAATAATTAAACAAAATCAAGAAATAACTTATGCAGGATTTATTATTTATATAGTTGCTTTATATGACTT